>CANHQC010000060.1 GCA_947462695.1 Flavobacteriales bacterium
CGAACTCCCCCAGGTGAGCGCGAGAAGAAGTAAAATACCCCAACTCATCAGTGATTTTGACATGGCGTAAAAGTACTGTTTTTCTTTATGAGCAACCTGAGTAGAATTGTGAAAAACATGTTAATAACGTGTTGATAATAGAGACGCCTACTTTTCCTTTAAAAAACTTTACCACTTTCTACCACTTATCTGATTTTATTAGCAATTTATAGAGCTTTTACGCATAAAATTGCCCGTAATTTGAAACCTTTATTCATTTTGTCCGTTAGAATTTATTAACAATTAAAAAACCGGTGGTAAAAAGTGGTAGAAATCCATTAATTTTACCCATTATTAATCGTCATGGCAGGCTTAGTTGGAGAATTTGAAGTGAAATTGGATGCGAAAGGTCGCTTCCTGTTTCCGTCTGGGTTGCGCAAGCAACTGCCTCCTTCTGCCCAACGAGATTTCATGTTGAACAAAGGTTTCGAAGAGTGTCTTACGTTGTATCCGCTTCCAGAGTGGGAAAAAATCAGTGATAAGCTTTCGAAAATGAACCTTTTCAAACCGAAAAATCGAATGTTTTACCGTTTATTCCATCAAGGCGCAAAGCAGGTAGCATTGGATAATGCCGGTCGTATTTTGATTCCAACGACACACATGCAGCGTGTTCATTTGAATCAAGAAGCAATGTTGATTGCGTACAACGATCGAATTGAAATCTGGGATAAGTCTACATACTTCGATATGATCGAAGGAAACATGGCGGATTTTGCCGATTTGGCAGATGAAGTAATGGGTGACTTGTCTAATGGAGAATAATACGACTTACCATATCCCAGTTCTTCGTGATGCATGTGTTGATGCATTGAACATCCAACCAGATGGTGTATATGTGGACGTCACGTTCGGTGGCGGTGGACATGCGCGTGCTATTTTTGAAAAATTGAGCGCAAAAGGTCAACTCATCGTCTTCGATCAAGACCCGGACGCGAAGAATAACGCTTGGGAGGCTCCGAATTTCCATTTTGTCCCAGCGAATTTTGCGTACCTCCAAAATCATTTGAAACTCCTCGGTTTCCCTAAAGTTGATGGAATTCTCGCCGATTTCGGTGTTTCTTCTCATCAATTCGATGAAGAATCCAGAGGGTTTTCTATACGAAGCAATGCCCCACTTGACATGCGTATGAATCAAGCGGGTGAGTTGTCAGCAGAAAAGGTGGTAAACGCATACAGTGAGGAAGAACTTGTAGCCATCTTTAAATCATACGGAGAATTACCAAATGCACGAAAAGTAGCTTCTCGTATAGTTGCTGTGCGCGAATCACGAGAAATTAAGACCACTCAGGATTTATTAGATGTTATTCAGCCTCTTGCCCCTAAGTTCAAAGAACACAAGTTTTTTGCGCAAGTATTTCAAGCGATTAGAATTGAAGTCAATGGTGAATTAGAGGTCTTGAAAAAGTTTCTTCACCAATGCGAGAGTTGCCTAAAACCAAATGGGAGACTGGTTGCGTTATCCTACCATTCACTGGAAGATAGATTAGTTAAGAATTGGATGAAGCGAGGCTCTTTTGACGGAACAATCACAAAAGATTTTTTTGGAAACGTACTAAAGCCATTTACAGAGGTAAATAGACATCCTATTCTGCCAACCGAGGAAGAAATGGAAAAGAATTCGCGCGCTCGAAGTGCTAAATTGAGAATAGCTGAACGGAATGATGGATAACGAATACATAGATAAAGATACCATCGCAGAGGTGCAGCAAAAGACGAAGAAAAAATCGCCTGCAAAGGAGAAAAAACGTCCTGCTCAATCAAACGCACTTGCCCAAATATTAAATGGAGAATTCCTTACAAAAGAATTTGTACTCAACAACCTCAACTTTATTTTCTTCATCATCTTCCTATTGCTTTTAATTGTGGGAAAAGGCTACTACGGTAAGCAATTATCAAAAGATGTCGATACTACCCAAAAAGAAGTCGATGAGTTGACGGCTGATTTTGTTGAGGCAAAAGCACGATTCGAGGAAGAAACGCGTCGATACAAATTAGTGGAGCGACTTGAAAAACGAGGATTGAAAGAATCCCAGAACGAAACAAAAGTTATTCGAATTAAAACGGACAAAGAGTAAAATGGACGTCAAGAAAAATATCTTTTGGAAGGCTTACTTCGTTTACTTCATCTTCTTGATCGTGATGTTGGTGGTTCTTTTTCAAACCATAAGCATCCAATTAGAGGGAGTTGAGGGCGTAGTAAATGAAGACTCAAGTGATCGAATTCCTGTTAAAACGATCGAACGCATTCCTCGACGTGGTGAAATTCTTGATGTCAACTATACCCCACTAGTCACTACGGTAACTTTCTACGATATACACATGGATGCAACGGTTGTTGACCAAAAGATATTTGACGCTGAAGTCACCGATCTTGCAAAAGGTTTAGCACGCTTGTATCCTGATATGTCAGCAAGAGAATATGAGAATAAAATTCGAACAGCTCGCGAACAGAAAAACAGGTACTTGCTCATCCGTAAAAAAGTCACGAACGAAGAGCGAAAGGGACTCCGTGAATTACCTATTTTCGAATTAGGTCAATTGAAAGGTGGAATAATAGATAACGACGAACAACTCATCAGAAAACTTACGCACGGCAAAATGATGAGACGAACCATTGGTTACTACCAAAATGATGGCAAAAAAGAATTGAAAGTAGGTATAGAAGGTGCATTTAATTCTTACCTGTCAGGTGAACCAGGTGCTGAGATCATTCATAAAATTTCAAGTGGTTGGAAGAAAACCGGTCAAGTGGTGAAAGAAGCGATTGAAGGTGCTGATGTTGTGTTATCCATCGATAAAGACATTCAAGAAGTAGCCGACTCCGAATTGGAAAGACAACTCAAATTACAAGGGGCCAAAAACGGATGTGTCATTGTTATGGATGTGAAAACCGGCTTCGTAAAAGCGATTTCAAACCTAACGCTTTCAGAAGAGGATGGTCAATGTTACGAAAAGTACAATTTTGCCATTGGTTGGGCAGAAGTTCCGGGCTCTACCTTCAAGTTGGCGTCTTTAATGGCAGCGCTTGAGGATGAAAAAATCAACATCAATGATACTGTAAACGCCTATGGCACATACACGTTTTACGGCACTCCAATGAAGGATGCTCACGAAGGTGGTTATGGACGTATTACGATCAAACGTGCGTTTGAAAAGTCGTCAAATGTCATTTCTCAAGTAATTCACCGCGCTTACCGCAATGAACCGGAAGCATTTATCGAACGCCTGGAAGAATTTGGCCTTACTGAACCATTAGGCATTGATCTTGAAGGAGAGGCAGATCCCGTTGTTCCGCGCCCATCGCAATCTCGCTGGCATGGGTTATCTCTACCTTGGATGGCAGTGGGTTATGAAGTCCGTCAATCACCACTTCAAACACTTGCTTTTTACAATGCAGTTGCAAATGGTGGCACGTTGGTTAGACCTCAATTTGTAAAAGAAATCAGAAGAGGTAGTCAAGTTATTAAGTCGTTTAAACCTGTCGTTCTCAGAAAGAAAATTTGTTCTGATGAAACACGCGACATCTTACATGAGTGTTTGAAGGGCGTAATGAAAGATGGGGGTACAGGTGCTAAATTGACTTCCTCACAATTCGAAATCGCTGGTAAAACTGGTACGGCAGTAATTAGCAACACCGATATCCGTTCAGGTATTGTAGGGGATAAAAAATACCAAGCATCTTTTGTAGGTTATTTCCCGGCCTCTGATCCAATTTATTCGTGTATTGTAGTGATTTCTGCACCGAGCAAGGATATTTATGGTGCGACAGTTTCAGGTACTGTATTCGCAGCTGTGGCCAACAAAGTGTATGCTTCAACGCTGAAGTACCACAAAGCCATCAATGAAAACAGAAAGAAAAAGTCAACTACACCAAAAGTCTACAGCGGCAATAAATACGATCTACTGAAGGTGTTTAAGGGACTAAACGTGATTTACGACATCCAGAAAGATGGCGAATGGCTTAATCCTAAATCCGATTCCAATGGTGTGCAATTGTCCTATAGAACAGTAAGCAAAAATACGGTACCCAATCTCAAGGGTTTAACAGCTAAAGATGCGGTATACATCATCGAATCAAAAGGAATGACGGCTCACGTAAGGGGTTATGGTCGCGTGGTGAAACAGTCAATTCCAGTGGGTCGACCAATTTTCAAAGGTGGGGTAGTTGAACTTTTATTGCAGCCATGAAAAGACAGCTTGAGGACATATTAGTAAAGGAAGGAATCACTTCAATTGAGGGATCGACTGCTTTGCCAATCGACCAGTTGGTATTTGATTCGCGCAAGGCTGTAAAGGGTTCGGTATTTTTTGCTATTCAAGGAACAGCAACGGATGGACACAATTTCATTCCTCAAGTCATTGAAGCCGGATGTGAATGTATTGTTTCTGAACGTCCGGTAGATGCACCAGCTGGAGTAACGGTTATCCATACGGTTAATTCAGCTGAATTGCTCGCGCGAATGGCAGATCGTTTTTACTCATCTCCATCAAAACAGTTGAAATTAATTGGAGTAACGGGTACGAATGGAAAAACGACAACTACCACATTACTTTTTAATGTATTCCGCACGATGGGTAAATCATGCGGGTTGCTTTCTACGGTAGTGAATAAGATCAATGATCTAGAAATTCCATCGACGCACACTACGCCAGATCCTGTTTCACTCAATGCCTTGTTAGCCGAAATGGTTTCTGAAGGTTGCACGCACTGCTTCATGGAGGTGAGTTCACATGCGGTAGATCAACACCGGGTGACTGGGTTGCATTTTACTGGTGGTGTTTTCACAAATATTACGCACGATCACCTCGATTACCATAAGACATTCGCCAACTACATCAAAGCAAAAAAAGGCTTCTTTGATCAACTTCCAAAAAATGCGTTTGCGCTGGTAAATGCGGATGATAAAAACGGAAGCGTAATGCTTCAAAATTCTTCTGCTGACAGGCATACATATGCGTTAAGATCTCCGGCTGATTATCGAGCGAAAGTCATTGAAAATCAATTTTCAGGGTTGGTTCTTCAACTCGATGGCGTGGAGGTTTGGACAAAGTTGATTGGTGATTTCAACGCATATAATTTATTGGCAGTATATGGCGTATGTCGTTTGCTAGGGGAGGACCAAACGGAAGTCCTAACGGCAATCAGTCGCTTAGAATCCGTTGAGGGGCGTTTTCAATACCTCAACAGTGACTCAGGAATTACAGCCATCGTAGATTATGCACACACACCGGATGCCCTTGAAAATGTATTGAAGACAATCCAAAACATTCGAAAAGGAAGTGCTTCAGTAATAACCGTTGTCGGTTGTGGTGGAGATCGGGATAAAGATAAACGACCTAAAATGGCGGCTATCGCAGTGGTTAAAAGTGATCAGGTAATCCTGACTTCAGACAATCCGCGATCAGAAGATCCCCAAGACATCATCGATCAAATGATGAGCGGAATTGAGCTGAGTGATCAGGTAAAGACGCTATCCATCGTAGATCGAAAACAAGCGATTAAAACGGCGATTGCGTTGGCCAAGTCTGGAGATATCATCTTGATTGCTGGCAAAGGCCATGAAAAATACCAAGAAATAAAAGGCGTAAAGCACCCATTTGATGATAAAGCTCTAGCGAACGAATTGTTTCACCAACTACAAAAATAATGTTGTACTATTTATTTGATTTTCTTGATTCATTAAACTTCCCAGGTGCCGGACTTTTCCAGTTCATCTCGTTCCGGGCTGCCATGGCATTGATCACTTCGCTTATTGTGTCCATTTTCTTTGGAAAACGTATCATCAATTTATTGAGACGTCAACAAATTGGTGAAACAGTCCGTGATCTTGGGCTAGCCGGACAAATCGAAAAATCCGGAACCCCAACAATGGGCGGAATCATCATCTTAAGTGCCATACTTATCCCTACGTTGCTCTTTGCCAAATTGCATAATATCTATGTCATCACGATGGTCATTGCAACCATTTGGCTCGGAGTAATAGGTTTCTTAGATGATTATATCAAAGTATTCAAGAAAAATAAAGAAGGCCTCGCAGGAAAATCTAAAATAGTCGGACAAATAGGCGTCGGGTTAATTGTTGGTACAATCTTGTATTTCTCCGATGACGTTAAGGTACACAAACGAGTGCCGGCCGATTACAAGCTTCAACCCAAAGAGCAATACGTCACACACCAACATACAGCGAACGATAAAGACGAAGACTATAAGTGGATCATGACCGATGATATGACCACCACCATTCCATTTATCAAAGGAAATGAGTTCAATTACAACTGGTTAATTGGCGATATGGATAAATCTTACGGATGGTTGCTGTTCATTCCGATTGTCATTTTTATTGTCATCGCGGTGTCAAATGGTGCGAATATGACGGATGGACTTGATGGTTTAGCAACAGGAACATCTGCGATTATTGGTTTAGCCCTCGCGGTTTTAGCCTACGTTAGTTCAAATGCCAAGTTTGCTGATTACCTGAACGTGATGTACATCCCGATGGCTGAAGAGCTGGTGATTTTTATAGCGGCTTTCGTAGGTGCATGTATTGGTTTCTTGTGGTACAATTCGTATCCCGCACAAGTATTCATGGGCGATACAGGAAGTTTAGCTTTAGGAGGAATCATTGCTGTATTCGCAATTTCAATTCGCAAGGAGTTACTAATCCCTGTTTTGTGCGGTGTGTTCTTGATTGAGAATTTATCCGTCATCCTTCAGGTAGGATATTTCAAATACACTAAAAAACGATTTGGTGAAGGAAAACGCATATTTAAAATGGCGCCTCTTCACCACCATTACCAAAAAGTTGGACTTCACGAAGCGAAAATCGTTTCGAGGTTTTGGATCGTTTCTGTCCTTCTTGCAGTTATTACCATTGTAACGCTCAAGCTTCGTTAATTGGAAGGGAAAGGCAAACATATCGCCATTTTAGGAGCCGGAGAAAGCGGTGTAGGAACTGCATTTCTTGCTAAAAAGCAGGGGTGGACAGTGTTTGTATCCGATCGGGGAGAGGTGAAGGAAGATTACCAGATTGAGCTCATTAATCTCGGTGTCGAATGGGAACAAGGTACACATTCTGTTGAGCGAATTTTATCCGCCGACCTGATCGTTAAATCTCCCGGAATTCCTTCAACAGTTTCCCTCATTCAACAAGCAAAAAATAAAGGAATTCCAGTTGTTTCTGAAATTGAATTCGCCGGTTACTATTCCAACGCGAAAACCATTTGCATTACTGGGAGTAACGGTAAGACAACGACGACAATGCTTACTTACCACATCTTGAAAAAAGCCGGTATTCATGTCGGTTTGGCTGGAAATGTGGGGAAAAGTTTCGCGCGTCAGGTGGCAGAAAATGATTTTGAATGGTATGTGCTCGAATTGAGCTCTTTTCAATTGGATGAAATGTTTGAGTTCAGAGCAAATATTGCCATGTTACTCAACATTACACCTGACCACCTTGACCGATACAACTACGATATCGATCAGTATGCAGCAGCCAAATTCCGCATACTTCAGAATCAGACAGCGGAAGACTGGTTCATTTATAATTATGACGATGTATTGATCCGAAAAGGGATGGAACATCGTTCAATTACTGCTCAACTTGCTCCGTTTTCAATGGAAGAAGAAATTAAGCAAGGGGGCTTCGCAAACAAGCAAACACTAACAATAAACATAAAAGATCAATTCACTATGTCAATTCACGATTTAGCACTAAAGGGTAGACACAATACCCAAAATTCACTGGCTTCTGGAATCGCTTCCCGAATCCTTGAAATCAGAAAAGAAGTCGTTCGAGAAAGTCTCGAAGATTTCGTCAATGTTGAACACCGCCTGGAGTTTGTGGCCAAAGTTCACGGGATCGAATTTATCAATGATTCCAAGGCAACAAATGTCAATTCGACTTGGTTTGCGCTAGAAAGCATGGACAAACCAACTGTTTGGGTTGTTGGAGGCGTAGACAAAGGAAACGACTACTCTGAATTGATGGAGTTGGTCAAAGGAAAAGTTAAGGCAATCATCTGTTTGGGCGTCGACAATCAAAAATTACTGGAAACCTTCACAGGTGAAGTAGAGACAATTGTCGAGGCGCGTTCTGCCATGGAAGCTGTGGCTTATGGTTACCGATTGGCAAAAGATGGAGAAACTGTTTTGCTTTCACCGGCTTGTGCTTCGTTTGATTTATTCGAGAACTACGAAGACAGGGGGAATCAATTTAAAACGGCTGTCCGCGCGCTGTAATTTTTCCAAATGATCAAGAAGTCCGACAGTAAAGCAAAGGAAGAGCTTATC
Organism: Flavobacteriales bacterium; assembly: GCA_947462695.1. Classification (GTDB taxonomy): domain Bacteria; phylum Bacteroidota; class Bacteroidia; order Flavobacteriales_D; family Crocinitomicaceae; genus M0103. The sequence goes on from CANHQC010000060.1 coordinate 8,330, forward strand.
GCCAAGCGCCATGAAGACAGACGTCACATGGTCTATGGTGCAATGCGCTCTCATGGGAAGCTATGGGGAATGGATTGTTTTTCATGGTTTAATCCTGAGGTGGATGCGTTAAACGCTGCCATTCAATACTTTCATTCTCCAGTGATTTGTTTGATAAATACTTCCCTTTTGAACGAACTTCTTTCTGTCCATACTAGTTGGATGAAAAACATAGATGTCATCTGTACAATTGATGATCATCTGGATCAACTTAACTTGGAAAAATTGGAGAACGGTGCAACAATCTTTGTTAATTCAACATTGCTTGAAGCACTCCGTACTGTTCAACAAATTAATCAACACAATCGAATCGTACTCATCACTTCTAGTCGTCCTCAATCATTGGATGATCAATTGGAAGTGGATAGATTCATAGCCGCAGCAAAAGCATTATGAAGGCATACTTGAACTACTTAAAGGGCGACAGGGTAATTTGGATAATTACACTACTCATGCTGGCTTTTTCGTTAGTCAGTGTATACAGTTTTGTGCCAATTTTGGTCAAAATTGAAGGAGGGACCCCGTTCAAGTACCTTTTCAAGCACCTTATATATGTGGTCATTGGTTTTGCTGTAATGTATTGGATCCACAGAAGAGATTCAAAATACATAAACCAGATTTCTACCTTCGGATTTTACGTCGCTATTGGCTTGTTGATCTTCACTTTTTTCTTCGGTGCCAAAGTGAATGATGCCGGTCGCTGGATCCGAATTCCTTTCGTCGGTTTGACGTTTCAATCTTCCGATTTTGCTAAAGTAGCGATCATCCTATACCTATCTAAAATGCTCGTTCGTAAAAAGGACGTGCTGGATAAATGGAAAGGCGGATTTGGTCCTGTGCTGTGGCCTGTAGTAATTATTAGTGCATTGATCTTTAAAGATAATTTTTCTACCTCAGCATTGATATTC
>CANHQC010000061.1 GCA_947462695.1 Flavobacteriales bacterium
AATCAACATCACCATGTCTGCGGCTTGCGCTTCAGGATCACATGCCATCGGAATGGGGTATTTGCTCATCAAGCAAGGGTTACAAGAACGGGTCATTTGCGGTGGTGCTCAGGAGATAAATGTATACGCCATGGGAAGTTTTGACGGATTGGGCGCTTTTTCCATTCGCCAAGATGAACCGACGAAAGCAAGCCGACCCTTTGATAGAGACCGCGATGGATTGGTGCCTTCTGGTGGATCGGCAACGGTGATTATCGAATCGTTGGAATCAGCTCTAAAGCGCAATGCACCTATTTTGGGAGAAATTGTTGGGTATGGCTTTTCATCGAATGGTGACCATATTTCCAATCCCAATTTTGATGGGCAGTACCGTTCGTTGCTCATGACGCTTAAGCAAGCAGGTATGCGACCGGAAGAAATCGACTACTTGAGTGCACACGCTACATCAACACCAGTTGGTGACGCCACTGAAGCACAGGTGATTTATGATGTGTTTGGAGGTAAAATCCCAGTCAGCTCAACCAAAGGAATGACCGGACACGAATGCTGGATGGCTGGCGCAAGCGAAATTGTGTATTCCATGCTCATGATGCACAACGATTTCATTGCTCCGAATATAAATTTTGAAAATCCTGATGAGCACTCGGAAAAAATAAATATTATTCCGACGTTTACCGAACAGAAAATAGATTGCTTTTTGTCCAACTCGTTTGGATTTGGGGGAACGAATTCCTCCTTGATTGTAAAGAAATTTGTTAAATAATAGATACCGTTGATATGAACAGGTCTGATATAATTGCTACTACGAAACGCTTTCTTTCTGAGGAATTTGAGGTTTCTCCTGATGCTATTGAACCTGAAAACAACCTGAAAGAAACCCTTGACCTGGACAGTTTGGATTACGTTGATTTGGTTGTAGTCATTGAAGATAATTTAGGTTTTAAACCTACGGCAGACGACTTTAAAACAGTCGCTACGTTTGAAGATTTTTACCAACTCGTAGAACGAAAGCTCCAATAACCCGATTGAATGGAAAAAAAATGGGATGGTAAAACAAAGGGAAGCCTTTGGGGATACCGCTTTTTTGTGTTTTGCATTCGATTTTTTGGCGTTAGATTTAGCTACTTTTTCGGCTTGTTCGTTGTGACCTATTATGTTCTTTTTTCAGCTAAAGAACGCCGTGCATTGGTCCAATTTTACACAATCGGATTCGGATTAACCACCTCACAATCGCTTCGTTTATCGGCCAACACATTTTACCGATTCGCACAAGTACTTATCGATAGAGTAGCGCTGAAAACCTGGCGCAAAAAACAGTACACGCACAGCTTTCAAAATGAAGAGGCTCTGCGATCCATTTATGCAAATGGCAAAGGCGGATTTTTTATTTCTGCTCACGTGGGGAATTGGGAAAATGCGGGCCAGTTGATCGGTGAACGCATCACGGCAGATATTAACGTCCTTATGTTGGATGCTGAAGTGGAGAAAATCAAACAGTACCTCGAAAAAGAGACAGAATCTGCCAAGTTCAAGTTGATTCCAATAAAGGACGACATGTCTCACCTGATTGCCATTCATCAAGCACTCAAACGAAACGAATTAATCGCCCTCCATGCCGATCGGATAATGGATCAGGGGAAAACCTATCTGTTGCCATTTTTAAAAGGAAAAGCTCATTTTCCTGCAGGGCCGTTTATTATGGCGCATAAATTCAAGGTTCCTGTTACTTTTGTCTTCGCTATCAAAAAAGGAAGTTTTCATTACGCATTATCAGCAACAGAACCCATTTGGCAAACTGATTCTCCGGAACAATTAGCATCTCTTTATGTTAAGCGATTAGAAGAAATGGTGCAAGAAGCGCCAGATCAGTGGTTTAATTTTTACGATTATTATGCTCATTAATCAGTCAGCGGTAAAAACAATCATTCCGCAACGGGAACCGTTTATTATGATCGATCACTTGCTTCGTGCAGATGACAGCGGTTTTAGTACGTCATTTGAAATCAAGGAGGATAATGTCTTTTTTGAAAATGGGACGGTTTCATCTTCCGCTATCATTGAAAACATCGCACAGACTTGCGCAGCTGGATTTGGTTACCTTGGAAGTCAGGCAGGTGAAGGTGAAGCGAAACTTGGATTTATCGGCGCGATAAGTAAATTAACGGTTAGTGGTACAGCCAACTTGAACGATACCGTGGAAACCAACGTGACCATACTCAATAGCTTCGAGAATATTCACTTAGTAGAGGGTACAGCCACTGTAAATGGTGAACCAATCGTCTACTGCCAAATGAAAATCGTTCAGGCATGATGGTACTCCACAGCTCACAAGACATTACTGTTCGGTTCAGTGAAACGGATGCCATGGGCGTAGTGTGGCACGGGAATTACCTTAAATTCTTTGAGGATGCCCGCGATAAATTGACCGAAGTGCACGGATTATCCCATTTGGAAATTTACCGAAAAGGATACTTCACACCAATTGTAAAGACTGAACTGACGTATAAAGCCTCCATTTTATACGGTGATCAGGTGCGTGTACATGCGTGGTTAGAACGGCACGACTCCGCAAAAATCATCTTTCGGTACGAAGTCATTAACTTAACGACCAATCAATTAACGACCGAGGGAATGACCATGCAAGTCTTCATGCAAGTAAGCGATCGCACACTCGAGTTAATCAAACCCGCTTTTTACGAAGTATGGGAAAATGAACAACCCTGGACAGAAAAGTGATTCCTGTTTACGTGACATATGGCGCACTGATTTCTCCTTTAGGTGAGACAAAAGAAATGCATGTTCTCGCGTTGAAAGCTAACCAATCGGGCATTCGAAAAGTAGAAAAGTCGGGTTTTAATGGGGAAGATTGGTACTTAGCCAAAATCGAGGGACTCAGTGAAAATCGATTTGATCAACTTTTTCAAAAAGGATGCGCTGCGTTGATTCAATCGCTTGGAAAGGACATACTTTCTTCGCCATCAACACGAGTTATTCTGAGTTCTACCAAAGCAAATTTGTCCGACGTCGAGACAGATGCATTTGAATCAATGCGCAGACTGACAATTGAACTTTTAGCGGTTGCACACGAACCGATAGTCATCTCCAATGCGTGCGTTTCAGGTGTGTTGGCAATTAATACGGCAGCTGACCTTATACGCACTGAAAAATGTGACGACGTTATTGTCATTGGAGTCGATGCGGTATTCGATTTTGTTGTCTACGGTTTTCAAAGTTTATTTGCCATGAGCGATGAGCCTTGTCGACCTTTTGATAAACACCGAAAAGGAATTTCCTTGGGTGAAGGATTCGGATCAGTGTGGCTTTCAAGAAAACAACACAACGATTTTTGCGTCAGGTACTTAGCAGGTTCATCATCAAACGATGCCAACCACATTTCTGGTCCATCGCGAACTGGTGAGGGATTGTATCGTGCCGTAAAACGTACATTGCTCCGCGCAGAACGGCAACCAACAGCGATTGATTTTATTTCAGCACACGGAACGGGAACGTTATACAATGACGACATGGAAAGTGTCGCATTCAACCGCTTACAGATGCAACACATACCAGTGAATAGTTTTAAAGGCTATTTCGGACATACGCTAGGAGCTGCGGGTGTTATTGAAACATACACGAGTTTACTTTCTATGGAATACAACCTGTTGTTCAAGAATGAGGGCGCTTTAGAACCGGGAACAGCAGAAACCATTAATGTGTTGACCCAAAATCAGCAACAGGAAGTGACGTGCGTCTTAAAAACAGCCTCCGGATTTGGAGGAGGAAATGCCGCGTTTTTAATGGAAAAACTTGACGTATGAAACTCGTAGCACATAGCTTTATCAATGCTTCCGGTTTATATGTCAACGGAACGCGGCAGATCGATTTAACTGGAGAAGAAAATTTCCTGAAAAAGGCGTATTCCGAATTGAACATCGATTACTCGAAGTTTCACAAAATGGATAACTTGTCTAAACTTGCCTTTTTAGCGACTGAATTGATGAACGAAGTTGTTTCATTTCCGGCTGAAGGGGAGGGAATGCAGTTGATTTTCGCCAATCAGTCATCGAGTAAACAAACGGATATGCGGTTTATTGATTCGTATGCCAATCAAGGCAGCCCAAGTCCGTCTTTGTTCGTTTATACGTTGCCCAACATCGTAACCGGCGAACTGTGCATTCGACACAAATGGTACGGTGAGAACACATTTTTTATACAACCTGCTTTTCAATCAGCGCAATTTATTGAGCAAGCTGAATTGGCATTTTCGAAAGGAAACACGCAATGCCTTTGTGCTTGGGTTGACGCAAAATGGCAAGGAAATGAAGAATGTTTTTTATTTTTAATCGATCATTCAGAAGGATTACTTAAACCTACTGAACTACTTGAGATCTATAAATCCTATACCCATGAGTAATTTACGAGAGGAATTGAAAGCTCAAATCATTGAGCAACTGAACTTGGAGGACTTAACGCCGTCTGATATTGTCAATGATGGACCTTTATTTGGCGATGAAGGCTTAGGACTTGATTCTATTGATGCCCTTGAATTCATTGTACTGCTTGATACCCATTACGGGATTAAAGTTCCGGACCCGAATGCAGCGCGAGAAATTTTTCATTCCGTTGAATCCTTGGCTAGTTACATTGAAAAAACGAAGGCTTAACACATGTCCATTTACATTACCGGATATGGCGTAATTTCTTCTATTGGAAACAATGTGGATGAGTTGTTTACTTCGCTCAAAGCCAAGAAAACCGGTATTCGACAAGGTGAAAAAGCATTTACAACGCGGTATAAAGTGGGTGAAATTGCATTTTCGGATGCAGAATTGCACGACCACTTTCAATTGAAAACCGAAGGATCACGAACCGCATTGCTCGGAATGATTGCCGCGAAAGAAGCATTTGTGGGCCATGAACTCCGCTCAGACATTCGAACAGGGTTAATTTCAGGGACGTCAGTGGGTGGAATGGACGTCAGTGAACGGGAATATGCCAATTACCTGAATAACACCACACATAACCTTCAGGCTTACGGTCACCATTCCAGCGGTACAAGCTCCGCTCAGATTGCACAAGAACTTGGCGTAACAGATTTCGTCAATACTATTTCAACGGCGTGTTCTTCAGCTGCCAATGCGATTATGATGGGCGCACGGATGATTCAAAAAGGATGGTTAGACAGGGTGATCGTGGGTGGAACGGATAGTTTAACGTCATTCACCATCTCAGGATTCCGATCACTCATGATATTTGATGAAGAATGGTGCCGACCATTTGACGAAACCCGAAAAGGACTCAATCTTGGCGAAGGTGCCGGATTTATCGTATTGGAATCGGCAAAATCAATGGAAAAAACAGGAAAACAACCCATCGGTCGATTGAGCGGATGGAGCAATGCATCGGATGCGTACCACCAAACGGCGTCATCTCCTGATGGTGAAGGTGCCATTTTATCCATGCAACAAGCGTTAGATGTCGCTCAACTTTCACCAGAATCAATCGATTATGTGAATGCCCACGGAACAGCCACGCCGAATAATGACTTGTCTGAATCCAAAGCGTTTTTGCATATTTTCAAAGGAAAAGTCCCGCCGTTTAGTTCAACGAAAGCATTTACAGGTCACACATTAGCCGCATCAGGAGGAATTGAAGCGGTGATTTCGTTGCTATCCATTCAACACGGTATGTTGTTTCCGAATTTAAATCATACGCAAGTGATTGCTGAAACAGGATTACAACCGGTAACAGAGGTAATCAGCAACGTTAAAGTCAACCATGTGCTTTCGAACTCCTTTGGCTTCGGCGGAAATAATTCAACCATCATCATAAGCGCTGTCTGATGTATTACATTCACACCATAGCATCGATTACGCACCAGGACTCTTTCCAACAAGCAAATGTGTGGAATACGTTGACACCGTTGACTCCCGAATCCACGTTAATTACGCCGGATTATAAACTTTTCATTCCACCAGCAGCATTGCGGCGATTAAGTCCCATTCTTCGAATGGCCATTGCGGCAGCAAAAAGTTGTCAGGAAAACAATGAAGATAAGATCGATGCCATTTCGATTGGGACTGCCTTAGGCTGCCTAACAGATACCGAAAAATTCCTCGTTACGTTTCACTCCGCACAAAGCGACACCTTGTCACCAACGGCGTTTATTCAGTCGACACACAACACCATAGGAGGACAGATTTCGTTGGATTTAAAGAACCACTCGTACAACATGACACATACCCAAAACGGACTGTCGTTTGAGGTGGCACTCATGGATGCTATATTGTGCGCAGATGATGGAAAAAAAGCAGTTTTGGTCGGCGCGGCTGATGAAGCGATTGGCTTTTTGAAGCAATTGCAACCGGACATTATTCAGGACAACAGAGAATTGACCTCAGGAACGACCTGTTGCATACTAAGTAGAGAAAGAAAAGCCAGCAGTATTGGAATCGTCGATTGCTTGGTGCGGGCTGAAACGAGCGATTGGCAAACCGATATTTCCGATTTTCTAGATAGAAACGAAACGAAAATAGCTGATATTGACGCGGTTTTCGTTAGTCAACTAGAAGACGTTAAGTATGTTGATCACGCGGTTTGTTATATCGATTACACCGGACTTTATTATTCCGCTTCGGCTTTTGCGGTGCACATGGCTTACGATAAGTTAACGCATACCAATGCCAAAACAGCATTAATCATCAATCGTGTTTGCGGCAATCAATTGGGTGCGATATTGTTACAAAAAGATGAAGCACCGCATTAATATTCTTTTCCTGACCGTCGTATGGTTTGTTAGCGCGCTGTTTGTGTTAGACGAACAGGTAAAATGGACAATTGCCATAACAGGATCAATTGTTTTTTTTCTTGTCCTAAGCGCTGGGGTGTTTCATTTCCCATTCAATTACTTTATGAAGGCAACGCACCGTTTTTCTTCGGATCGCGTATTGTTGACGTTTGACGACGGACCGAACGACCATTCCACTGCTCAAATTTTGGATGCGTTGAAGGAACACCAGATTGCTGCCGTTTTCTTTGTAATAGGCGAAAAAGCAAAAGCACATCCAGAACTTATTCAGCGAATGGTCAATGAAGGGCACTTGATTGGCAACCATACGTATTCTCACCCACCGTTATTTGCTATGTTGTCTCAGCGAAAAGTCAGTGAGGAAATCAATCACTGCACGGCTGCCGTATCAGCAATTACAAAACGAAAACCAGTCATGTTTCGTCCGCCTATTGGGTACACCAACCCAAACATTGCACGGGCTGTAAAAGAACTTCATGTGCGACCAATTGGATGGAGCTTGCGTTCGTTTGATACGGTAATTAAAGATCCTGTCGCTTTAAGAAAACGGATTGAGAAATCTATTCGTCCTGGAATGATTGTACTTTTACATGATTCACTTCCGCAAACAGCAGCCATGTTGCCTGAGTTGCTTGCGTCACTGCGACAGAAAGGAATAACCTGTGCAACAGCCGAAGAACTTAAACAATGGCAGTCATGAGGTTAACAGTATTTCTTTACTTAGTGCTTTTTGGGAGCTGTTACGGACAGGAATTTCGGAAAATGGCAAACCCTCAAGGATGTAAATCTGCCATCTTAAAGCATCACCAAAAGGTGAAATCACTTGAGGCTGATTTTTCAGAAGTCGTCTATTCTTCCATGTACGCTCAACCGCAAAAAGGTAAAGGTGTGCTTAAGTATAAAGATCCTGGAAAGATCCGTTGGGAACACATTTCACCGCAAAAACAAGCCATATTGATTAGTGGAAAGTCGCTTCTTATGTATGAAAACGGGAAAAAAGTGACCAATCCAAACGCAAAGGTCATGGCAAAAAAAATTAACCAATTGATGACGCAGCTCTTTTCCGGAGAGTTTATGACAGAGAAAGAGTTTACGATTCAATACTTCGAACACGCCACTGCTTTTAAACTGGAATTAAGACCGAAGTCGGATCGCTTAAAAAGATATGTTACCCGGATTGACGTCACCTTTGATAAATCGAACCTTACCATGAAAGAAATGACCATGGTTGAAGGCCCAACAGATCGCATTGTTTACCGTTTCGATGATATAAAAATTAACCCGACAATTTCAGAAAGTCAATTTACCCAGTTCAAATGAGTTTAAAAGATACATTCTACACCGTTAAATCGCTTATAGTTGAAGAGGGAAGTGTTCAGGCTAGCCTAATGTTAAACGCTGAACACGCTATTTTTAAAGGACATTTCCCCGGAAATCCGGTTACACCAGGTGTGGTACAATTGGAAATTCTTGGTGAAGTGTTAAGTGATGTACTTGATCAAAAAGTAAGCTTAAAAACCATGGGGAATTGTAAGTTTCTCGCCATCTTGAATCCAGAGGTAAACACTGAAATTGAGGTAAAAATAACGCACAGCTTAACGGAGGAAAATACGCACAAGGTAGCTGCCCAATTCGGTGCTGAAGGAATTACATTTACCAAAATTCAGGCGGAGTTTAACTAATCCGGCTTCGGTTCTTTTCTGAACAATTTTAAGAGCAGGTAACTGACGGCAAAAAACGTGAGTCCTGCGCTGGTAGCAAGACTCATTGATCCTATAACAAATGGTGCAACGCTTTTTCCCATGTTATCAATGGTCAATTCATCAAGCAACGAATGATTGACTTCACCAGTAACGATCAGTTGTCCCAACCAATAACTCGCATACAGAATAAACGGGATCATTGGCGGGAACGAAATATTTGCAGCAGCAATAAAAAGGACTTTGTTCATCCGAAAGAAGATCGCAATTGGAATACCAAGTAACAATTGAAATCCCCAGATGGGAACAATACCCATGAATACCCCAAACCCAAGAGAAAGTGCTTTGCTCATATTGCTTTCTTCGGGTTTAATTGCTTCATCACGAATGACACCAAGCGTTTTTAACGATAAGAATTTTTTCGGGTAGTAATAGAACAACGCGATCAGTACGAGTATACTATTGAGGACGCTAATTCGGAAGAAATCCGGACCGGGTCTAAAATGCGAAACGCGTTCTTCAGGATCGTATTTCACCCGAATCGGAACAGGTTGAAACGGTACGTTTTTCCAAGCTAATCGAACGATTACCTCAATTTCCAATTCAAATTTGCGAGAAAACAGCCTCATATTGGTTAAGGGCTTCAATGGATACACCCGAAATCCTGTTTGTGTATCCGG
>CANHQC010000062.1 GCA_947462695.1 Flavobacteriales bacterium
ATGGATACAGAAGCAGCCACCATTAAAACAGCAAAAAGGATCATCATTAATAAGGCTTTCGTCACGACTAAGTCACCGATAGAAAACACTTCTTTAGGAATAGCCGGAACGATGAATTTCCTCGTAGCAAAAACTGCTGCAATTGATGGGATTCCAAAAACAATCGCTGTTTTCATACTGATCATGCCTTGACGGTACTTCGGAAATGCTCCTACTAAACTCGATGCTCCAACAATAAAAAGGGAATAAGCCGTGGCCATCATTGGTTCCACATGAAAAAGGTAGACTAAAACGGGTACCGTTAAGATAGAACCACCACCACCGATTAAACCGAGGGAAATTCCAATAAGTATTGATGCAATGTATCCGAAAATCTCTATTAATTCCATAATTGATTGATTAAAAATGATAGTTTAAAACGGCATTTACAAGAAGCATATTCACTCTGTTAAACTCGTACTTTGACTGGTCGTACGTTTCTCCTTCTCTGAATTTTGCAACGACAAGCAATTGACTTTCTAGTCCTTTAACAAGTCGAGACCAGTTAAATCGCACATCCAGGTTTACCTGAAAATAGCTTGGCATTCCGTACTTATTAAAGGCAACGTCTTTCACATCAGGCAAGCGAACATAACCTGCTCCAATTGAACTTCTATGAAATTTGTTCTTATCCTTAATTTCAGCTTTGAGAACGATTGATTGAGATTTACCGTACCCTTCATTTCGTTCACGTGCAAGGAACGTATAAAACGGATCTCGTCCCCATTCTCTTGGCATCAAATACCTCCCGTCGCCGGTAATTTGGTTGTAGTTTACTGAATATTCGATCTTACCGGAGCGTACCCCCACTTTACCACCAAAAGTCATGGCTTGGTTTCCTTTATCAACATAAGTCAGCTCTTGATCACTATTTCCACCATAATTCAACGCATCCTGACGAATAAATTGAGCCCCTGTTACTAGGCTGTTTTTATCCGACCATTTCCACGAATAATCTGCTTGAATAAGCGCACTGTTCATAATGTTTTCAATATAATAATCCCAAGCTTGGATCTCCAGCGACTTAAGTGGCTTGTACTTTACATGAATGATCCCAACGCCTTTAGATTCGAGATTTTCTTGGTAAGCTGATTTTTTTCCTGAAGTTGAAACACCCGAAGGAAAAACACCAATGGATTCACCAATGTAATACCATTTCGTTGTACTTCTAGGAGAAATCGCATATAACCAACCTCCTTTTACTTCGAACTTCGCATTCGGCATCCACTCCATCCAAAGACCTTCCACACCGGTACCGCGCATTCGTCCATCTTGCAGATTGATCATAGGCGTATTAATCAATTGGCGACCAAAAATGATATGGCCTTTCGAAAACGTATATTTCAAATACAATTCTTCTAAGCGATCCAAGTCTTTTTTATTGGATGGATTTTCCATATCAAACAGTCCAATTTCATAGCGGTTTGCCTGACCAGATAGTGAATCTACATTTTGGAGATCAGACGAATACAAATTGAAAAAATAAAACCCACTTACGGCAAATTGGAATCCATGGAACTTTGCTGTTTCATAGCGCAAACCACCACCGACAGCATTGGCATAATAGTCCGTCAAAACACCATTATTAATTGTATTGCTGAAAAAGTACCTGAAATGGCCGTTCACCTCGCCGGCTTTGAATGCATAAAACAAGGAATTACTATCAATACTCTCAAGATTTTTCCCTTTCCACATTTCCGGTTTATCTGACAACTCGTGATGTTGTGCGTAAACGGTTAAACTTAACGTGAAAAGTAGTGAACTGACTAATGTGCTTGTGTGGAATAGATACATCGCTTATTTTGCTTTCTTCATCTGTCCAAACGGACCATATTTGTGTTGTCTCTCTGAAAATTTATCTGCGTAGGGTCCAAAAGGATGATCAATCGGTTTTTTGGTAATATTGGGCCAGTCTTTCGGAACGGATTTGTGTGGTCTAGGCATGGAAACGACATAAGCTGCAACATCCCAAGCTTCTTCATCGCTCAATTGGGGGGAATCGTGGTTCACGCCAAGCGGCATATTGTATTTGACGTATTTAGCCATATTCGTTATGCGGTACAATCCTGCGGCATCATTGAATGAATGTGGGCCCCAAAGCGGAGGATAGATATACTCTTTCCCACTTCCCGACATGATTCCCAGACCATCAGAATTATGGCAGCTCGCACATTTGGCTTCGTAAACTACCTTACCTGCTTGTGGATTTGCAGCCCGTGATAAGAAATCGAGGTCTTTTAGTCCAGAACCCTCAGCTTTCTGATCTTTGGGAACATTACTTCCGATAAATTCGATATAAGCCACCATCGCTATCATCTCCTTACTATTGAGATCCAGTGCTTTTCCATTAAGGCTGCGTTCAAAACAGTCATTTATCCGTTTCTGGATGTTCTCTATTGTTCCGCTACGTGCACGCATTTTGGGGTACAGGGATTTAACGGAGCCGTAATTGTTTCCATAGACCTTTGTTCCAGCATCAAGGTGACAATTTTGGCAATTCATTCCGTTCGACAAGGACTTGACAGAGCCTTTTGGTCCAAGGTAACTTGATGTATGTTTGATCAATTGTTTACCGTAAGCAATTTGTTCGCGTTTCTCTTGTCCTTTAATGTCCATGAAATCTCTTGGCGTCCAAAATCCTATTGATGCTTCAGTCTTATTGGATTCGACCCGCGAAACAACGGTTGTATCCCACGATCCTGAATACCAAAATACGCCAGCAACAATTCCCAAAATAACAACCGTAATCGCAATGATACCAGTAATGTTTACGTTCGATTCATTTTTTTTAGTAGATTCCATAGCGTTGGAGTATTGAGGTATTAGTGTGGCAATTTCTTTTGAAAAACACCGTACAAATACGTTCCAATAACTGCAAAGGCGAGCACAACAAGGAAAGTAACAAATCCATACCCGATATTCACTACCATGGGTCCGGGACAAGCACCACTCAATGCCCATCCTAACCCAAAGATTGTCCCGCCAAATAAATAGCGTTTAACAGATTTATCTTTTGGTGTAAACAGAATTGGATTTCCATCGATATCCCGCAATTTGAATCGTTTGATCAATGCAACACCAATTATACCAAGTGTAACTGCTGTTCCAATTATTCCATACATATGAAAACTTTGGAAACGGAACATTTCTTGAATACGGTACCAAGACAATGCCTCAGATTTCGCCATTACAATGCCGAATACGATACCTACAATTAAAAACTTTATAAATTTCATCACTAGGAAGATTAGAAAATCAATGGAAAAATGAGGTGCGTCATTATGAGACCGCCAATAAAGAATCCAACTACAGCAATTATGGATGGTACTTGTAAATCTGATATGCCGCTAATGGCATGACCTGAAGTACAACCACCTGCATAGCGCGACCCAAATCCGACCAGCAACCCACCGATAGCCATGACTAGAAAGCCTTTCAGTGTAAATAGCGATTCTAGGCTAAATAGTTCTTCGGGCTGAATGCTTTTTGCTTCACCAAAACCGAGTTGTTTTAATTCTTCGGTGGTTGCTGCTGCGATTACGGGCACCTCATCTGCAGTTAAAAATTGATGCGCAATATAACCGCCAATGGCTGCTCCTACGAGGAACACCAGGTTCCAAGCCTGTGTCTTCCAATCAAAATCAAAAAGTTTGACTTTTTTTCCCGCACCTGAAAGGGAACAGATCGTTCTTAAGTTTGATGAAAAGCCGAACGATTTACCAAAAAACAAGAGGAAAAACATTACTGCCGAAATAATGATTCCAGAGAACCACCACGGCCAGGGGTTTTGTATAAATTCAAGCATGTTTATTTAGTTTAACTGAAATGAAATAATTGGTTTAAATAAATGATTGATGAGTTTCTCTGTTGCAGAGGAATGAAAAACTCCTTTTTTCTGATATGTACCGATAAAAATGATATCCATGGTATTCATTTGATTAAAATGAATTACACCACTTTCAACATCTTTATCTTTCAAGATATGTTTTTCAACATTGTTTAACTCATGGCGCGCTGCGAAATCCTCCATTGACCTCTCTGTATCCGCGATCAACTCTTCATTTTTAACGATTTGAAGCAAGTGCAGGGTGGCATTAAATGCGGACTGCAACTTTTTCATCAGGTCTAACTCTTGATGCGCTGTATCAGAAAAATCATGAACAAACAGCAGGTGATCAATTTCTAAATCCGAGCGGTCGCACATTAATGAGAGGACTGGTACGGTTGTTTTTCGCGCGACGTATTGGGTTTCTGTACCTGAAAGACGCTCTTTTAATCCCCAGGCGCCCTTTGTACCCATCGCGATGAGATCAAACGATTCTTTTTCGGCAAATGCTACAATTGCGTCAATCGTTTTCCCCACCACCAAATGAGATGAAATCTCTTTGCCATAAACACTTTTTAGCGCATTGAGTTTATCCATTGCCAAATCGCGCTGAACAGTTACATAACCTGCATCAATTTCCCCACAGGTCGAAATCGTACCAAATGAATCTAATGTGACCGTATCCGGAAAATTAAGGACATGAAGAAAATGTATCTCCATGGGCAACTTTACTTGTAATCGATTGACCAAAATGAATGCATATTCGGCTTGCACTGAAAAATCAGTTGGAATTAGCACTTTAAGTTTTTCCATTTTCATTTGATTTTGTGAGTAATTCATTCATTTTTTCAACGGTTTGGACATCATCTACATGAACAAATCCATGTTCTTCTAGCATAAATCGCGCATGCCTACTGCGGTTTCCTGACCTGCAAAAGACAATGACGGGTTTATTTTTATCGAGGTGATTCATTTCTTTAAACAAATCATCCAACGGGTAATTAACCGTCCCTTCAATTCCATCTACTGCGAATTCACGTGATGTTCGCACATCAATCAATAACGCCCCCTGTCGAATAAACTCAATTATCCGATCATTACCTCTCCTCATGAGGTGCTTCCAAATGTTTAACATGTTGTAAAGTTTAAGGTAGGGTCGGTTGATTAGTGTGTGTAGAAGTCTGTAGTAATTATGACTTCAATACTTTGCTCTGACAGACGAAGTCAGTTCTTGGTACATTTGTTTCCGCAATTGACTTGAAGCCACCTTCCACTTCAGTAAAGTTTCGGTATCCTCTTGCTTGAAGAATACTTGCAGCGATCATACTTCTATAACCACCCGCACAATGCATAAAGAAATGATCTTTTGGGTTGATGTCTTTCGTCCACTCATTAATGTATGCCAATGGTTTGCTATATGCATCTTCTACGTGCTCTGCTTCGTACTCACTTTCTTTGCGTACGTCGACCACCATTGATTCCCCAGACTTAAATTGTTGTGCGAATTCAGCTGCTGAAATACGATTTACGGTATCAACTTCTTTTCCTGAAGCTGTCCACGCTGCAAATCCACCGTTTAAATACCCTAAAACATGATCAAATCCAACTCGACTTAGACGCGTAATGACTTCTTCTTCCAATCCTTGATCAGTGACTAATAAAATCTCTTGTTTTACATCACCTATCAAGGCACCAACCCAAGGAGCAAAATCACCTTTGATACCAATATTTACTGATTGTGGAACAAATCCTTTATAGAAAACACTACTTTCTCTGGTGTCAAGAATAAGCGCACCTGATGACTCTGCTAATAATTCAAAAGCTTCAGGGGTAAGCGGATTTAATGACCTGGTTTTTACTTCTTCGAAGCTACTGTACCCTTTTTTATTCATGGCGACATTTGCACCAAAATAAGCAGGTGGCGGAAGTAACCCATCTGTTACAGCCGCAATAAATGCTTCTTTATTCGGTTGATTCAATGCGTAATTCATTTTCTTTTGATTACCCAATGTATCCACTGTTTCTTTCATCATGTTTTTTCCACAGGCTGATCCCGCACCATGCGCAGGGTAAACGGTAATCTCATCGCTTAACGGCATTATTTTGTTCATTAAGCTATCGTAAAGCATCCCAGCTAATTGTTCTTGCGTCATGTCAGCTGCCTTTTGAGCTAGATCCGGGCGACCAACATCACCTAAGAAAAGTGTGTCACCTGAGAAAATTGCTGTTTCCTTACCATGCTCATCAATAAGTAGAAATGTGGTGCTCTCCATGGTGTGTCCGGGTGTATGCAATACCTTGACTTTCACATCTCCGATTTCAAACACTTGATTATCCTCTGCGATTATGGATTCGAATTCCGTTTTCGCTAGTGGTCCATAAACAATTGGCGCACCTGTTTTCTTACTTAAATCGAGGTGGCCAGAGACAAAATCTGCATGGAAGTGTGTTTCAAAAATATACTTCAGCGTTACCTGATCTTGTTTCAACCGATCAAGGTAAGGTTCAACCTCACGTAACGGGTCAATAATAAATGCTTCTCCTTTACTTACTATGTAATAAGCTCCTTGTGCCAAACACCCTGTGTAAATCTGTTCTATTTTCATACTAAAATTGTTTTCTCAAAACGTTACTCTGGCGAAAATACACTTCCCAAATAAAAAATTATGCTACTAAAGTTACTTAATGGATTTCTATCGCTCAATTTCTTTCAACGGATTCATCTAAAAACCTGCTTTAATGTAAGACCAACCTTCTTCTTGTTTAGTTACAATATGAATGATCGCTGCTGGTACATATCCAGCAAATGATACGATGGAGGATTTTTCGATATTTCGTTCCTTCAACGAAAATTCGCAGGCTTGAAATTTAACGCCATTATCAACCGCTGTTTTGATTCCAGAGACAACCACTGATCTATCCTTGTGTAACATATCCAATCCCGGTCCATGACACACCACCTCTACTACTGTCGTGGGCGAAACACTGTGAATATTTTTCAGTTGTTTCATCAATGCTTTGTGAGCCATTGTATCAGCTGTGGATAATTGAAAAATGATTTTATGAGACTTAACCTGATCTTGAGCAAGACTTCCATGCGCGAAAAACAGTGCAAAGAGGAATAAGATTCGATTTTTCATGTTGCTAAATTAATTGGTTTACACAAAGATAGATGAGTGTATTAAACAATGTGTAACAAGGGTTGCACATATAGTTTCAACGTCCCTTTTTTTTCATTGTTCTAGCATCCACTGAAGAACATATCAACTTGGCAGAATTGAGCCAATCGTATCTAAAATGCCCCTTTACTTTTGCCTAAAACGACATAAACTTTTTCTTTATGAAACCACAACCTACCCGATTTCGGCACATCCGGTTTTTAGTTATTATCCTAATTCTATTTCAAGGCAGTTCATCAAGTTGGGCACAATCTCAACTTCCGGAATGTACCGCGGATGTTCCCTTTTTTATCATGGATCTATCCGCAAGTCCAGACTCATCTTATACGACACCTGAAATTATTCGTAAAACAGGCTGTTGCGGTGATAACGACCGTTACGTTTCCTTCTATGTCACGCTGCATCCAGATGTTGCCATGTTTGAATTAATTGTAGCGCCTAACTATGCCGATCCAGGTGGGTCAGGAAATTACACCATTATCTCAGGAGGAGACTTAACAAATCCCGGAAGCTGTGGCGTTCAAATTGCTGGTGGAGGACCAATCTGTATTACAGGACCCGGACCTCACAAAATTGTCTACAGCAAGCCAGGTTCTAACAAGATTAAGTACATCTTTCGCCAAATTCCTAAACCGATATTTCCAACGGATCAACCCACTAGATTCGGCTGTAGTTTAGATCTTCCGATTTATGGATTAAACGCGATCCAGGTAAATGCCATTGCGAAAAGTTCCAATTTAACCGCAAGTTTGGCTGCGTGTGATTCCATGCTCAGTTGCTTGAACTGTGCGACGCCCACTTTTCAGGCAATTAGTAATCCTACTTATCCATATACAGTTACCTATGCGGTAACTGGTACCCCAATTGCGCAATATTGTGGCACATATCCGTCGAGTGATACATTTACGATTACTGTATATAGTCCGCTAGACATCTCCTTTTCTCCTGATCCAGCTCGATTTTGTGAAGGTGGAACTGGAATTGAACTTACCGCAAACGGAAGTGGTGGATTTGGGACATACAATTATTTGTGGCTGAATTCAACCGGAGATACCCTTGGAAATCAATCGACTTATTTTGCAGATTCAGCTCAAAACTACACACTGATACTTTCTGATGAACTTGTAAGTTCTACATGTTTACCCGAATATCATACGATTCCAGTAATTATAGATTCACCACCAACCACTTCAGCAGGGTCAGATACCATTCTTTGTGCGACAGAGCCTGTATTATACTTACACGGAACAAGCTCCACCGGAAGCGGTGTTTGGTCTGGTGGAAATGGTACATTCATACCAAACTCGACAAGTTTAATTACAACTTATCAACCAACACCTCAAGAAATTACCGATGGAGTCGAATTGATTTTAACCAGTACAGGAACTGGTGCGGGTTGTGCTGAAGCGTCTGACACCATCCAAATTCAGTATTCGGACTCCATAAACATCGCATTAAGCGCCTTGCCAATAGCGTGTTATAACGGACAAACAATTGTGAGTGCAACAGTTACTGGAGGAATTGAGCCACTAAATTATTTATGGAATAATGGGGCTTCCGGTTCGACTGTATATTCAACTGCTGGAAATACTGAATTGTTCATTACAGACTCGATTGGATGTGCGGCGAATTCCACGCTTTTTTTATCTCAACCTGATCCATTATATGTAACAGTAAGTAGCTCGCTTGATACGGGATCTTGTTCAGGATCGGCATCTTCAAACGTAACAGGCGGAAGCACTCCATATACTTATCAATGGAGTTCAGGATCTACCCTGCCTACAGCTTCTGATTTGTGCGCAGGGATTGATACATTAATTGTTACCGATAGCCAAGGATGTCAATTTTTACAAAGTTTCGTGATCAACAACCCAACGTGTGAAAACTTCAATGTTAGCATCGATACTGTTGTTGCGAATCCTTGTTATGGAGATTCATTGGGATCCATTTCTGTGAGTACAAGCGGTGGAACAGGTCCCTATACATACAGTTGGAATACGAACCCAATAACTTATTCCTCAACAGC
>CANHQC010000063.1 GCA_947462695.1 Flavobacteriales bacterium
CATGATTGAAACTATTTTTTTCATGATTAATTTAAATTGTAAGTCATTAAAAACGGTTTAGCACCGGTGGGACAAACAATTTAAATTCGGTGGTGGTGAAAGTATTGGAATGAACGGTAAAGATAACTTCGACAGATAAACAAAACAATCCTGCCGTCTTTCAGGTAAGTAGAACTCAATAGTAGGATCTGGAAATTCAAATTGATCAATAAGCAGCACTTTTACAAGCTTCAAAACGGATGAATTCTGTTTATCGTCTTCCAAATTTGAAGCTATGTGTTTATTTAAATCTTTGAATAACACTTTTTCTTGGGTATCTGAAATACAACGAAAATGCGTAATCCCGTCACATCCAGTATAAGATTGAACTACATCAAAAAGTTGATTATTCCATTCGAATTCATTTTTCTTCAACCATTTCAGCCTTTCGATTTGAGAAGTGTTGAAATGAAAATCAACTAACTCTTCTGGAGGAACTCCTCGTTTTAATAACGATTTAATTTCTTTTTTTATGCGCGTATGCTTCCATTCAAAGAATACTACATAACCGACAAGCTGCCAGCTAAACAGTAGTAAAAAACACCAACCGAAACATTTGCGCATCCTGCAAAAATATACTTTTACAACTTATTGAATCGTTTATGTCACATTATTTAACAGTTCCAAAAACTGCTCGCTATGAAATCATTGGCTCAATCGAACAGGCTAAAATAATTGTCTTTGCTCTTCATGGCTACGGTCAACTAGCCCCATATTTTATTCGGAAATTCGAAGGACTAGATGAGAAAATTGCCCTAGTGGTACCAGAAGGACTTCATCGATTTTATTTATCGGGCAGTAACGGAAGAGTTGGTGCATCTTGGATGACGAAAGAAGACCGTGAAAATGACATACAGGATAATTTGAATTATTTGAATGCATTATATACCCATTTACGCATCAACAACGAAAAGTCAAGGATCGTTTTATTGGGGTTTTCGCAAGGTGGCGCTACAGCTGCAAGATGGTATACGGAATCCCCACAGTTGTTTCATAAGTTGATCATGTGGGCCTCTATATTTCCTCCAGATATTTCTTTCCCTTTAAAATTAGAAGATACTCAGGCTCATTTTTTTGTTGTTGGAGATCAAGATGAGT
Organism: Flavobacteriales bacterium; assembly: GCA_947462695.1. Taxonomy (GTDB): domain Bacteria; phylum Bacteroidota; class Bacteroidia; order Flavobacteriales_D; family Crocinitomicaceae; genus M0103. The sequence continues at coordinate 1,138 of CANHQC010000063.1, forward strand.
ACTTTGATAGTTTGGAGGCAGAAAGTGTTTGTGACTTTTACAAAGCCCACGGATTTAAGTGTTTGCGATACAGCGGGGGACATAACATTGACACAAACCTATTAAAAGGAATATTAAATCAAATTTGAGAAATGAAATGAGTGTTGCTTATTTGGCATAATTTCTGATATTTGCACTGAAAAATCACACAATGAAAAGTATACTTTTTATCATAAGTTTGGTCGCATTTTCCGCCTCAGGACAAGACTCGAAATCCCAAGCCATTCTCAATAAACTATCCGCCAAAATCAAAGGTCAAAAATCGTTTTATATCGAATTTAATGCCAATGTTAAAAACAATTCAAACGGAACAAATGCCAGTGAAACGGGCAAAGGGTGGGTTAAAGGTGAGAAATTTTGTGCTTCTTATGGTAATAATACAATTATATCAAACGGAGTAAAAACATGGACTGTTGTAAAGGAAGATAAATCGGTTTATGAGACAGATGCGAATGAGCAAGATGAAGAAACAATGAACCCTAAAAAACTCATGACAATTTGGGAGACGGGATTCAAGAACAAGTACGAAAAGGAAACGAAATTGAATAATGAGGCCGTACATGTTATAGATCTTTACCCGAAAAATGGAGGGAAAGTTGATTACCACACCATTATTCTATACATTTCGAAAACGTCAAACGAATTGAAAAAAGCTGTAATGAAGGCAAAAGATGGAACGGTCATGACCTACACGCTCACAAAGTTTCAAGGAAATCCTGCGATAGAAGAAACAAAATTTGTTTTCGACTCCAAGAAATATCCGGGTTACACGATTATCAAAGATTAATTTTTCTCTTTTTAATAGCGCAATAGTTCCTGAATAGCTTCCTCTAAACGTTCTTTAGGCAAGAATTGATTTTCAAGAGGCACAGCAAATGGAACTGGTGTATCTAAAGAAGCAACACGCTTAACTGGTGCATCCAAGGCATGAAAGCAATTTTCAGTAATTCGTGCTACGATCTCACCCCCTATTCCACCGGTCATACAATCTTCATGCAGCACAAGTGCTTTTCCTGTTTTAGATACTGCCGCATAAACAGCTTCTTCATCAAACGGCAGAAGGGTTCTTAAATCAAGGATTTCGAACGATACATTAGTCATGTTTTCTGCCATTTCCATTGCCCAATGAACACCTAATCCATATGTGATTATAGTAATATCATTTCCTTCTTTAACAGTCCTTGCTTTGCCAATTTCTACAGTGTAGTAGTCATTAGGAATTTCTTCTTTAAGACTGCGGTATAAGTACTTGTGTTCAAAAACCATAACTGGATTTGGATCTTCAATTGCGGCATTCAACAATCCTTTCGCATCGTATGGAGTGGAGGGAAATACTACTTTCAATCCGGGAGTATGGACAAACCATGCTTCATTACTTTGCGAATGAAAAGGTCCAGCTGCTGTACCTGCGCCTGTTGGCATGCGGACAACCACGTCGGCATTCTGTCCCCATCTCCAATGAATTTTCGCCAGATTATTTACAATTTGATTAAACCCACACGTTACAAAATCAGCGAATTGCATTTCAACAATTGCCTTCATTCCTGCAATTGACAAACCTAATCCGGCCCCCACGATAGCGGATTCACAAATTGGTGTATTTCGTACACGACCTTTACCAAATTGGTCTACAAATCCTTCAGTCACTTTAAATGCACCTCCATATTCCGCAATATCTTGACCCATTATGACCAATTCTGGATACTTTTCCATGGATTGCTTCAATGCATCCTGTATTGCATCGATGAATCGTTTTTCTGTCAGTTCACCTTTTGGATGCACAACTTGTTGATTAAACGGAGCGTGCAAATCGGAATATTCACTATCCAAAGATGGCGTAATTAATGGTTCTGCCTGAGCAGCATCGAAACTGTCTTGAATTTCCTTTTTGATCTTTTCCCGAATTGCACCTTCTTCTGAGTCAGTTAATACCCCAATTTCTTTCAAGAAAAGCTCATAATTTGTAACAGGATCTTTTACACTCCATTCCTCTTGAATTCCATCCGGATAATATTTGGTACCAGAAGCCTCTTCATGCCCTCGCATTCTAAAGGTCATAAGCTCAAGTAAAAAGGGCCTTGGATTTTTGCGAATATCATCGTTAATCGATCTCACAGTCCTAATCACATCCAAAATGTTATTCCCATCAACCTGAACTGCTTCAATACCATATCCAATTCCTTTATCAATGAACTGTTTGCATCTAAATTGTTCAATTGAGGGAGTTGAAAGTCCCCAACAATTATTTTCTACTGCAATAATGACCGGTAAATCCCAAACTGCTGCCACATTAACTGCTTCATGAAAATCACCTTCAGAGGCACCACCGTCTCCAGTGAAAACTATGGTAGATTTTGACTCGTTTTTCAACTTTGCCGCAAGTGCAATTCCATCTGCAATTCCTAATTGAGGACCGAGATGAGAAATCATTCCAACAATTTTATGTTCTTGGGAACCAAAATGAAAGGAGCGATCTCGACCTTTTGTGAATCCAGATAATTTGCCTTGAAATTGAGCGAATAATCGTTGAAGAGGAATGCCGCGAGTAGTGAATACCCCCAAGTTTCTATGCATAGGAAGAATGTACTCATCGGTATTCATGGCATAGGCGCACCCGACTGAAATACCTTCTTGCCCCCATCCTGAAAACCATTTGGTAATTTTACCTTGTCGAAGAAGAATCAGCATTTTCTCCTCAATCATTCGAGGTTTTAATAGTGTTTCGTATATCTGTAGAAGTTCATTATCTTCAAAACCATCTCTATTGAAATCTATTACTCGCTGTGCTAAATCACTCATCATGTTGGTATTTAGGACAAAATTAGGTAAAGTTGGAGATATGGGTTCAAGTAGCTTAAGTATATATCAACAAAAAAGGTCGGAAAACCCGACCTTTTAAGTATATGCTTTTTTGGTTCTATTATACCAATCCTTGATCAATCATAGAATCAGCCACTTTAACAAATCCTGCTATATTGGCTCCTTTTACATAGTCAATATAACCATCTTCATTTTTACCGTATTTAACGCATGCTTCATGAATGGAAACCATAATTCCGTGTAGACGTGAATCAACTTCTTCAGCTGACCATGAAAGTCGAAGGGAATTTTGGGACATTTCAAGACCAGAAGTTGCTACACCTCCTGCATTTGATGCTTTACCTGGAGCGAACAATACTTTCGATTTTTGGAAAGCAGCAATTGCTTCTGGTGTTGATGGCATATTTGCTCCTTCAGCTACACAGATTACACCGTTTGCAACCAACTGTTCTGCTTCATCCCCATTCAATTCGTTTTGAGTCGCACACGGAAGCGCAATGTCTACCTTTACTTCCCATGGACGTTTTCCAGCGATAAATTTTGCTGATGGATATTTTGATGTATATTCAGAAATACGACCTCTTTTTACATTTTTAAGCTCCATAACGAACGCAAGTTTATCTGCATCGATTCCCGCTTCGTCGTATATGTATCCTTCTGAATCTGACAATGTCACAACCTTACCACCAAGTTGAGTTGCTTTTTCACATGCATATTGCGCAACGTTTCCTGATCCTGAAACAGCAACAACTTTACCTTGGAAAGAATCTCCCTTAGTTGCTAACATTTCTTTTGCGAAGTAAACAGTACCGTAACCGGTTGCTTCTGGGCGAATCAATGAACCTCCCCAATTTCTCGCTTTTCCAGTCAACACACCAGTAAACTCATTACGAATTCGCTTGTATTGACCGAACATGTAGCCAATTTCTCGACCACCTACACCAATATCTCCAGCTGGAACATCGGTATCAGCGCCAATATGACGGCATAATTCTGTCATAAATGATTGACAAAACTTCATTACTTCATTATCTGACTTTCCTTTTGGATCAAAATCAGAACCTCCTTTACCTCCACCCATAGGAAGAGTAGTCAATGAATTTTTAAAAATTTGTTCGAAACCTAAAAACTTCAAAATAGAAAGGTTCACAGACGGGTGAAAACGAAGACCACCTTTGTATGGACCAATTGCTGAGTTGAACTCAACACGGTAACCACGGTTTATTTGTACTTCTCCTTTGTCATCTAGCCATGGAACTCGGAAAATGATTGTTCTTTCCGGTTCAACAATTCGATCTAAAATTTTCGCTGCCTTGTATTTTGGTGTTTCTTCGATAACAGGAATTACTGTTTCCGCTACCTCCTGAACAGCTTGAATGAATTCTTTTTCATGCCCTTGTGCCGCTTTAACACGATCCATAAAAGCATCAATTTCTGCTTGGTACTTACTCGACATTCGCTTTTGTTTTAAAATGACGAAGCAAATGTACTTATTTAGTTAACATTTCAACTATTTTTCAAAAAGATGAAACAAACAATGTATTCTTGGGAGCACGAGGATTTCGTTAAATAGATTCTTCCATTTTCAGTTTTTTTTTTATTCAAGCAACTTTACTTATTTTCGTTCGTCTGAAAATTAATTTCACATTTAGTTCTCGTTAAGATCCTAATAAAAAAACCATATGAACTTAAAACACTTACTACCAACATTACTTATCGTTTTCGTACAGTCTTTGTCTTTTGTTGAAGAGGTCAACGGACAAGTTAGTATTTGCCTTGGACAAGATACAACCGTTTGTACTGGTACTACAGTACTGATTACAAATTGTACTGGATCAACCGGAATAGGTGGAGGTGGAATAAATTTGAATGCACCCACGTCATTGAGTCTTTCAGATGATCAATGGTCTGGGGTAATTAATTTGGGATTCACCTTTAATTTTTACGGTGTAAATTACACTCAATGTGTCATCGGTTCAAACGGTTTAGTCTCTTTCAATCTTGGTAACGCCGGAGGATATTGTCCATGGGCATTAACTGGAATTCCTCCACTGCCAACAACAGCTTTACCTGCTGCTTACAATACAGCAATGTTGTCGTATCAGGATATTAACCCTGCAGCCGGAGGAACTGTGAAATACCAAATGATCGGAACTGCTCCAAATCGAATTTTCGTTGTTCTTTATGAAAACGTGGCCATGTTTAGTACCGGACAATGTAACTATATGGGATTACTACTTTTTGAAACATCTAATAATGTGGAATACCACATTGGTAACAAGCCAATTTCTACATGGAATAGTGGGTTAGCGATTCAAGGTACGGAAAAAAACAATGCACTCGCCGCTCACATTACTCCGGGAAGAAACAATACGCAATGGACTGCTTTACAAGATGCACGTCGATTTACTCCAACTACGCCAGCCAATACCAATAACTATACGATTACGACTATTCCTTATCTTATGATTACGAGTCCAACAGGAATTTTCCAATGGGCAAATACTTTAGGCCAAAGTTTTCCATACAATAATGGGGTATTAAATGTAACAACTGTTCCACCTGGAACTACTGGTTACTTTCTTTCAGGAAATGCGTGTGGTACAAGTATTGGTTCTGTTTCCGATACTACCTGGATCACACGTACCAGTTCTTCTGTTACCGCTACATCCACACCAGATATATGTAGTTCAGGTATTGGCACGGTCACTGCAAATCCCGTAACTGGAACTGCTCCATATTCATTTAATTGGCCTGCATTGGGTGCAACAACACAAACAGTTACTAATGTTAATGGTGGTACAACCTATTCTGTTACTATGACGGACGCAAATGGGTGTCAATCCAATGCCAATGTAACGGTTGGTGATACACCAGCTGCCTTTAATGGAACAACAACCTTGGTAAGTTGTCCTGGAGGAAGCGATGGAACTGCTACAGCCAATATGGTCCCTGTTCTAGGTAACGTAACTTATCAGTGGAATGACCCATTGAATCAAACCACCCAAACAGCAATTAACTTAAGTGCAGGCAACTACTCTTGTTTGGTTACATCAGATATTGGATGTTTTGGAACTGTAAATGTCACGGTGAGTGAAATTCCTGCTATGATCGCTACAATTACAAACGCTGTAGATGCGACATGTAATTCAGGGAACAATGGTATAGTTGAAGTGACAGTTACGCAAGGTACACCTATTTACACGTACAGCTGGGATAATTCAACCTCAACTTCAAACGTAGCAAATGATTTATTTGCGGGTACCCATACGGTAACAATTACTGACGCTAATGGATGTGTCACAACTGCTACAGAGACGATTGGAGAACCTGCAGCATTGTCTATTACCTCTTTAACACCAGATACACAAATTTGTCCTGAAGATGATATTACCTTAACTGTATCGGGCTCAGGTGGATCAAGTGCATACACGTTTACTTGGAGAGAAAATGGAACTATTATCGGAACTGGAACGAGCATTTTGGTTGATCCAGTTCTAACGAATACGCAATACTGTGTAACACTTTCAGAAGCGTGTGGCTCACCGGAGACGGATTCATGTGTGTTGATCTATTTCCCAACACCGATTCAACCGATTGTGACATCGAATAAACCCGAAGATTGTATACCTGGTGATTTCATTTTCACGAATAACTCTACCAATCCAAGTGAAGTTGCCACTACTTACTATTCATTTTCAGATGGCAATTCATTTTTAGAATACGGTACAGATACGCTATTGCACATCTTCCCTGATCCGAATCAATATTCCGTAACGATGACCATCACTTCTATTTACGGTTGTGTGTACGAAGACTCATTTATTAACATCGTGAATGTTAAACCTTTACCAACAGCAGATTTCACGTTCTCTTCTAACCCGGCAACTTTCTTCGAAACAACCATACAGTTGCAAGATAGGTCGAGTGCAGATGTAATTGATTGGCAGTGGTTCAGTCCAGGATCAAATCCATCATACAGTTCATCTACAAATCCAGTATTTATCTATCCAGAGGGAGTGATTGGAGAATATCCAGTGACATTAGTTGTGACAACTGAGTATGGATGTTCTGATACAGTGACATTGATTATGAATGTTGTTCAAGATGTCATTTTCTATGCACCAAACACCTTTACACCTGATGGAGATGAGCACAATCAGTCTTGGGGAATTCATATTGGTGGTCTAGACATCTACAACTTTGAATTATTAATATTCAATCGTTGGGGTGAATTGATTTGGGAATCACGTGATCCTTCTGTGTCATGGGATGGAACTTATAAAGGACAAATCGTTCCGGAGGGTACTTATGTATGGAGAGCTAGTGCGAAGGATGCAATCAATGACGGAAAATACGAATTCAATGGCTACATTAACGTGATGCGTTAAGCAACGTTAACAAATCTATAGTTAAGGGGACTTTTGTCCCCTTTTTGTTTTTCTTTTCGTACTTTCGAGAAAAGCAAAAAATCTACAATGGAAAAATCGAAATTAATGATCTTAGGACTGACTGTGTCTTTGGTTCTTGCGTCATGTGAAGTTCTTGAAGAAGCTTCCAAAACTGTGAGTCAAAATTTACCATCGGCAGCCACATCAAACAAACCACAGCTTACCAATCAAGAAGTTATTTCAGGATTGAAAGAGGCCCTAAGCGTTGGAATTAAGAATTCTGTCAGCGTAACATCTGTTACTGATGGATTTTTAAAGAACACTGCCATTCGACTTCCATTTCCTCCAGACGCAATTAAAGTTCGACAGAAAGCACTTGATCTCGGGATGTCGGCTCAAGTAGACAAATTCGAAACAACACTGAACAGAGCTGCCGAAGAGGCTGTTAAAGAAGCATTGCCCATCTTTGCAAATGCGATTACTTCGATGACCATTTCTGATGGATTTGCCATTCTAAATGGAGGTAATGGTGCTGCTACGAGGTATTTGAAGGAAAAAACAACGGCGCAATTGACATCAGCTTTTCGCCCTAGGGTTGAAGCAG
>CANHQC010000064.1 GCA_947462695.1 Flavobacteriales bacterium
ACGATTGGTGCATTTTCTGCACACAATGTATCTCCAGTACGGATATCTTTAAATCCAACTAACGCACCAATATCTCCTGCACCAAGTTCATCAATTTGATTTTGCTTGTTTGCGTGCATTTGGAAAATACGTGAAATACGCTCTTTGTTCCCTGTACGCGTATTTAACACATACGATCCAGCAGGTAATTTACCAGAATAAGCACGTGTAAAACACAAACGTCCAACAAAAGGGTCAGTTGCAATTTTAAATGCTAATCCAGCGAAAGGCTCATCGTAAGATGGCTTACGTGTAACTTCTTCGTCTGTTTTTGGATTTACTCCAGAAATTGCTTCAATGTCCATTGGAGAAGGTAAGATTTCCATTACCATATCAAGCATAGCCTGAACTCCTTTGTTTTTAAATGAAGATCCACACATCATTGGAACTACTTTTCCAGAAATGGTGGCTTCACGAAGTGCATTAAGAATTTCTCTTTCCGTCAATGAGTTTTCATCTTCGAAGAATTTCTCCATCAATGTTTCATCGAATTCAGCAACTGCTTCAAGTAATTCACTTCTAAGCTTGCGTGCGTCATCGATAATGTCAGCTGGAATCTCTACTTCTTGAAAAGTCATTCCTTGATCAGCGTCATTCCAAACAACCCCTCTCCAGTTAATCAAATCAACCACACCTCGGAAATTATCCTCATCTCCAATGTTAATTTGAAGTGGAAGGGCGTGACTACCTAACATATCTTTTACCTGCTGACAAACCTTTAAGAAATCAGCTCCTTGACGGTCCATTTTGTTAACGAATCCAATTCGAGGAACGTTGTAGTTGTTTGCCAAACGCCAGTTCGTCTCAGATTGTGGTTCAACACCATCAACTGCTGAGAAAAGGAATACTAGTCCATCAAGTACGCGAAGGGAACGGTTTACTTCTACAGTAAAATCAACGTGTCCAGGAGTGTCAATGATATTGATGTGGTATTTTTGTCCTCGGTAGTTCCAGTTTACTGTTGTTGCAGCAGAGGTAATGGTAATCCCACGCTCTTGCTCTTGCTCCATCCAGTCCATCGTTGCACCACCTTCGTGTACTTCACCAATTTTATGGTTCACACCAGAATAATAAAGGATACGCTCAGTTGTCGTGGTCTTTCCAGCATCAATATGTGCTGCAATACCAATGTTACGAGTAAATTTAAGATCTCTTGCCATTTCCTATTAAAATCTAAAATGTGAAAATGCTTTATTCGCTTCTGCCATTCGAAGTGTATCTTCTTTTTTCTTGTACGCAGCACCTTCTTCTTTTGATGCAGCAATGATTTCACTTGCCAATTTACCCGACATCGTTTTTTCGTTGCGCTTACGTGCATATCCAATCAACCACTTCATAGCAAGTGATGCTTTACGATCTTCACGGACAGGTGTTGGGATTTGAAACGTAGCACCACCAACGCGACGGCTACGAACCTCTACACTTGGCGTTACATTTTCAAGGGCTTTACGCCACACATCTAATCCTTCTTGATCTTCAATCTTTTTGTCTATGATTTCAATTGCATCATAGAATATCTTAAATGCCAAACTCTTCTTACCGTCGTACATTAAGTTGTTAACGAATTTCGTTACCACAACGTCATTAAACTTAGGATCTGGGAGAATCGCTATTTTTTTGGCCTTTCTTCTTCTCATCTCTTAATGTTTTTCAGATTATTTCTGTTTAGGTCGTTTAGTTCCATACTTTGAACGACGTTGAGTTCTTCCTTCAACACCTGCAGTGTCTTCAGCTCCACGAACAATGTGGTAACGAACCCCTGGAAGATCTTTCACCCTTCCTCCTCTTACTAACACAAGAGAGTGTTCTTGTAGGTTGTGACCTTCACCGCCGATGTATGCATTGACTTCTTTTCCATTTGTCAAACGCACCCTCGCTACTTTACGCATAGCCGAGTTCGGTTTTTTTGGAGTAGTTGTGTAAACCCTTACACAAACTCCTTTACGCTGTGGACATGAATCAAGTGCAGCAGACTTACTTTTCTTGACTACCGCTGTTCTTCCTTTGCGAACTAATTGTTGAATAGTTGGCATAAAATACTCTTAATTTTTATAAATATAGTTTACCCCCAAATACACTTTGAGGGGTGCAAAGATATTGGATTTAAATTAGAAAGCAAGGAGTTATCAAAAAAAAGTGCGATTTTTTCACAATTCGCTGTTTGTATCTTTCGAATTTGAAAATGAAAGTTTCAGAATTGCCGGAGCTTTATGAAACAAGGAACAAACATGTGCACATGGATTCGCACAACAACAATTGAAATCGACAATGCGCATTTCTAGTTTTTAACAAAACGGTAACTGCATATTTCGCTGTCTGTCCCTAATATGACTAAAAAGTACATTCCAGGGTTCAAGAAAGAGACATCTACACTTTTTGAAATTTTTTGATTGTCTTTCCAAAGTAAATTACCTTTTGTATCAATTAATTTCATCTCAAGGACATTAAAATCTGACTCAACAATTAATTGTTCGGTTGCTGGATTTGGATAAACCCCTAAATTCCATTCATTGATTTCCTCCATACCAAGATGCGTTAACAAGTATTCGCAGTCCTCACCGCTTGGGTTGAAGAACATCCCATCGTCTTGAAAACATTTGAATGTGAAGATTGGAAAATCAATTATTACCATGGAATCACAATTGTAATAGCGTTGAGGGAACAAAAAACTTCCTCCACCGAAACGTGAGTTGTAATTTCCGTATTCAATTCTTAAGTCTGAGGTTGGTGGTGAACTGAGTGTAAGGAATTGATACCCTAAATTATCGACCCCAACATTACTGACAACAGCGGTTGAGGTTGTATTGCAGAATTCACCGCCATCGGTAACACCGATACTGTAGGAATCTCCTATGCTCTTTGAAAAATCAAACAACTTCTGAAACTGATTATTTTGCAAGTAAAATACGGTATCACCTTCCGCATAAACATAGTTTGTATCGCCTACATTAATACCGGATAAGAACCACGTTCCAAATTGATTCATCTGAAAATCAAACCAGGTGCTCTGAAGAACCATGGTTGTCTTGTTTTGTATCAAAGAATCTCCGACGTGTTCAATTTTCACAAAGCCTTCACTACCGATCGTCCAGTAATCATAATGCCAAGTCGCATTAGGCTGAACCCAATTCTGAGCATTCAAGAAACTCATTATAAAAATGAACGAAAATGACACTACGGCTCTTTTAAGCATAATACAATTAAGTAGTCACAATTTAGAAAAACTATTCAACATGAAGAGATTAAACAAAAAACTCCCGCACTTCGCGAGAGTTTTATGAATATATTGAATAAGTCTAAGCCTTGTAAAGTGTATTCTTCACAGCCTTTACGATTCGGTCAACGTTTGGCAATGCTTCATCAATTAATGTTGGAGAAAACGCAAATGGCGTATCTGTTTGCGTTACCCGCATGACAGGGGCGTCTAAATAATCGAACGCATAACGCTGCAAGTGGTAAGCAATCTCTGAGGAAATTGACGCCAATGGCCAAGATTCTTCCACAACCACACAACGGTTTGTTTTCTTTACTGATTCAACAACACATGCATAGTCGATTGGGCGGACAGTGCGAAGATCAATGATCTCAACAGAGATTCCCTCTTTTTCTAATGCCTCAGCTGCTTCTTGTGCTACTTTAATGATTTTTCCAAACGTTACTAATGTAACATCGGAACCTTTTCTCTTTATGTCTGCAACACCAATTGGAATAAGGTATTCTCCTTCTGGAATTTCACCTTTATCTCCGTACATTTTTTCAGATTCAAGAAAAACCACCGGATCATTGTCTCGAATCGCGGATTTCAATAATCCCTTGGCATCGTAAGGATTGGAAGGCGTAATTACTTTTAATCCGGGAACGTGTGCATAGAACGCTTCAAAAGATTGCGAGTGCGTCGCGGCTAATTGACCAGCTGTACCATTACCTCCTCTAAAAACGATAGGGCAATGGTATTGTCCACCAGACATTTGAAGCATTTTAGCAGCACTATTGATAATTTGATCGGCAGCAAGAATAGCAAAGTTCCACGTCATAAACTCAACAATTGGACGTAACCCATTCATTGAAGCTCCAACTGCAATTCCGGCAAATCCCAACTCAGCAATCGGTGTGTCAATTACACGTTTTGCACCAAATTCATCGAGCATACCCTGAGATACTTTGTAGGCCCCATTGTATTCAGCTACCTCTTCGCCCATTAAAAAAACGGACTCATCCCTTCGCATTTCTTCGGACATTGCCTCACGCAATGCTTCTCTAAACTGTACTGTTTTCATACTAAAATTGTGCTGACGTAGTTTTGCAGGGACAAAAATAAAAAAGAAAACTAAGGTATTGTTGGAATAATTGGATTTCAGTTCATTTTCTCAACGGGAAATTCAATTTTAAATGAGGTCCATTCGTCATTGGAGTCAAGAGAAATCTTGGCATTATGCTCATCAACGACATTTTTAACAATACTCAATCCTAAGCCTGTTCCGTTTTTATCTCTTTTAGTTGAGAAAAATTTATTAAAAATTTGACTTTGGATTGCCTCTGGAATTTTCGGCCCGTTATTCGAAACAATAACAATGATTGACTCAGAATCACTTTTTGTTTCAATGCGAATTTGCTTGTTTGACTTTTCTTCCATTGCGTCAAGCGCATTTTTAATAAGGTTTGACCATAGTTGGAAAAGTTTAATATCGTAACCCTGTATGAACAATCCATCTTCAAACAAAGTCTCTAACTTCAGTTGCTTTTTTAGCTCGTGGTTAAACACGTTCAACACAACCCTTATGTTCTTTTCTAAATCAATTGAAAGTCTTTCTGGTGTTACACCTTTATTTATAAATGAACGAACATCTTTTACCACATTCGCAGCGCGCTCCGTTGAAAGTAAAATTGTATGCAACAAATTATCTTTCATTTGAAGGTTGTATACAATTGACAGAAAGACCAGAGGGTCAGACAACTCGAGTATTTTACCGATCAATTCAATTGCAGCAAAAGGAATGGAACATTCGACCAATTTTTGAGAGATTACATGTGTCAATTCATTATCAAAATTGAATTGATCAATGAGCAATCGTTCCATGACTAATCGATCCTTCATCTTTTGCATTCCACTAACTGCTATAGATGAAGGATATGTTTTTGCCACCTCATTTGCCAAAATTTGCTCCGATTGAAACAGAAGTCCATACTTTTCAGAGAGTTCATCTAGCACCATTTGAAGGCTTTCAGCTCCTACCTTCGCCGATCCAAGCGGTGTATTTAAATCATGTGCAATACCTGCAGAAATTTCTCCAATGGTAGCAAGTTTTTCTTGTTCTACAATTGTACGGGATAACTCAAGGTTCTTTCTTGTATTCTCAAGAACGCGCGACTCAAGATTTTCATTGATCTTCTTTATTTCTTCGGAAGTCCTTTTAAGTTCAGTAATGTCAGTTTCGACCGCCATGTAGCCATACAATTCACCTTTTCTCGATCTTAATGGTACAATATTTAATTCAAGCCAATATTCATTCCCGTGTTTTCCTCTATTGAGTATTTCAGTTCTCACTTCCTCCTCTTTATTTAACTTCTCTCGAATCATTTCGATAGCAGCTAAATCTGTTTTTTCAAACTGAAACATTTTTGGCGAATTTCCAATAATTTCATCGTATGAATAGCCTGTCAATTTCAAGACACTTTGATTAACCCACTTAATTCTTTGGTTAATATCTGTAATGATTACACAATTCGAGGTATTCCGTGCAACGAGAGACAGCTCTTCAAGTTCTTCTTCGATTTTTTTACGGTAAGTAATGTCTTGCAATGTACCTGAAATCGAGCTTATTTCTCCTTTCCCATTGCGTTCACATTTTCCAGAGCAGAATAACCATACCGGATACGATAACCCTTGATCTACTTTAATGTCAAGTTCAAAAGTATCAGAAGTAATACAATTAGACTGGACGAGCTCTACTATTTCAGCTTGTTGGTCTGTGCCAATTAGCGCTGCAAATTCCGACAGGTTATGGTATGTCGAGCCTTTGAGTTGTAGGATGTCGTAAAAATTATCAGAAATTGAACATTCTTCAGACAATATTTCTACTTGAAAATTACAGATACGTGCATTGCGTTGTGCCTCGATTAGTCGATTGGTTGACTTTTCTAATTCATATGTACGATTGGCAATTTCTTCCTCTAAACCTTCTGTCAATTGACGATTACGTTCACTCGTTTCGCGCAAACGCATTTGAAGGTCTGACATGGAATTGTTTAATGAAGCAATTTCATCCTTATCTGTTGATTTTTGAATTGGCGTGTTGTAATTACCTAATTTCATCAAATTCGTTGCACCGATAAGCTTTTGCATTGGGCGAGAAATTAGCCGTGCCACGAAATAGAAAATAACTAATGAAACAAAGAAGAAAAGCAACATGGAATAGTAAACAGGTTGCACGAGAGCGCTAACGGTTTTATTGATCTTATCCTTCGAAAAAGAAATGATAACCTCGCCACTTAAATCTTTAGAATCAGAGGAAAATGGAGATTTATCATAGATGTACTCATTATTGCGCTCATTTAGTATTCGTTTCTCGTCAAGTTCTGGATAGGATACCAATACTTGTCGATCCGAACCTTTACCGATTACTAAAGCAACAAATTCGAAATCTTTCTTAGAAACAGTTCTTTCTAGCGTGCTTTTGAGGGATATAAAATCATCATTATTCAACGACCCCTCAATGGCAAGAGAAACTGCTACCGCAATTTCATGAAGTTCACTTTTCTTGAAATCTGTGAGCGCTTTTCGTTGTTCATTGGGAAAGTATACAATCAAAAAACCAAATACGAGAATAAGGAATCCAGTAAACGACAACCATATTTTAAACGAAATCGTCCTGAACATTACTATTCCGTAATTTGAATGACTAACGATTGAGGCACTGAACGACTCGCACGAACGATTCCGACTGCACCAGGGTTTCGTTTTACGTAATTAATGATCTCCTCATCAGTTTCGAAAAAAACGGGCGCATTACTTCTTCCTTGAAAAACTTGTTCAAGCCAGTACTTTTGCATTCCTTTAACGGTAAGTCCATAAACTTGAGACGCCACTGAAACCACATTGTCTGATTTTGTTGAAGGCAAAACGATGGTTACAGACTCCCCATTTTTCCAAGAGCTGTATTTGCCTCTAAAGATTGCCTTGGCATTGGCTTTTGTTGACGCTTTAAATCCCGTATTGTTTCCAATAACGACAAAATCTCCAAATTGAGCAAATGAGCCAAGAGATACTATTAAAAACAATATGATCAACAGTGTTTTCTTCATTTTCAATACTTAAAACCCATATGCCAATTGTAATCGAACACCAAGTCTGTCATGCTTGCTATGGTCGTCATGTCCATCTAAAAGATGCTCATATTCAAAGATTGTTTTCACATTTATCAAGTGGTTAAACTCATATTTATAACCTAAACCGAACTTGATAATTTCTAACTGATGCGTATACAAATCATTTTCTGCAACATACACGTAATCTGCAAACAAGAATGGAACATGATGGTCTTTCAATCGATACCCCGAATACAAGAACGAAGAGAAGTTATTCGCCTGTCCTAGACTATCAGTTCGAGTAACATTCATAGAAGATTCGCTTAAAAACTCAAATTTATCAGCAAAATAAGCCAATGAGAAAGTTCCAAGTTGGAAATCAACAGCTCCAGAATAAATCGGACCACTGTAGTGCTGATAAATCGGAAGATGGCCGCTGTGTGCTCCGGGGGTATTAGTAGACAAATAATCCTTGTTGTAAGCTACACCTATCCTTAAATTATCAACTGGTTTGATATGTACGGCTGCAGTAACTGAGAATTGCGGATCGTTTTGTTTAACATCAGTCGATTGAATGCCATTACCTACAACTACATCGTAACTAAAATTTAACTTCCCAAGATTCTGTCCCTGAAGTTGCACGCCTAATGTGTGTAACGGAATGAAGTATGTAAACGCTAAAGGCCTATCAATAGTTGGAAAAAACAATCTACCATGATGATAGGTGTCATTCCAATAATTAACTGGAGTATGTAGCTTACCAGCAATAATGCTATGATTTCCTTTGTAATTGAATTTTATCAATGAGCGTTCAATACTCGGAAGGTAGCTTCCTGACCCAAAACGAAAAACATATTCGCCTAAAAAGCTGATGTTCTTGCGTAGTTTTGAGGTAACAAAAAAATCGTGTTCTCCGATTGTAAAATACGAATTTGTTTCATCCTGTTGATTTAATGTGAACTCAAGATGTCCAAATCCATTAAGCTGGGTTTCAGGTTTTTGAGCAGATGCCAACGTAGAGAAAAACAAAGGCAAGCAGATTAGAAGTAGTATTCGTGTAATCAACATATGTGGTTTCGTAGACTGTGTCATGTAAAGATATTCTTTCTCTCTAATAGTGCAATAGTTTTTTGTAATAAATTCATTTCATCCCAAGGCTTGTGCAAATAAACATCTAATAACTCATCGTTGACCAAATCGTCCACTTGAATGGCATTAGCTTGTCCTGATAACATAATGGTATGAATTGAACGAATACGTTCTTTAACGGCTCGGATGAAATCTGCTCCATTCATTTCTGGCATTTGAAAATCAGTAATTAGCACTACTGGAAACACCCCCAATTCCTCCATTCTTTCAATACTTTCTAATGCCTCGCTAGGATTGGTATAAAACTCAAACAGCACCTTTTCATTTGTTATATGCTTTCTAAGTTGAAAGTCCAACATTTGCAAGATCATAGGATCGTCATCCACACATATTACAGCATACAACATCATTCAAGTCATTCTCTCTATGACGAATAAAGAATTTCCCGAAAGGTAAGTACTATTTTGTTTTTATCCTCAAAGAATTCGAATGCTTCACAATATTTCTGTTATTTTTGTTTCCCGAAAATTGAAGGATATGAAAATACT
>CANHQC010000065.1 GCA_947462695.1 Flavobacteriales bacterium
GAACAAGTGGGCGTTTACCATTCGAAATTTAACCAGAATGAACGGGTTGAAATATGGAATACTGTTCTGCACAATCACCCGAATCGTTTTCGAATTATTCTTGGCGCCAGGTCTGCTGTTTTCTTACCGTTCCAAGATCTAGGCTTAATCATCGTAGATGAAGAACACGAATCCAGTTTCAAGCAGTACGATCCTTCACCCCGATACAATGCGCGTGATGCTGCCATCGTTCTGGCCCATTTGCACAAAGCAAAAGTATTACTCGGATCTGCAACTCCATCAATCGAAACCTTCTACAATGCAAAACAAGGAAAATACGGTTTCGTAGAACTTACGGATCGTTACGGAAATATTCAACTTCCTGAAATCAATTGTGCCAATCTCCAAAAGGAACGCAAACAAAAAAGCATGCAATCGCATTTTAGTTCCTTATTGATAGAAGAAATGCGCGCTGCACTCAACAATAAAGAGCAGGTCATTCTTTTTCAAAACCGAAGAGGTTACACACCACTTTGGAGCTGCGAAGTCTGCAACTGGACACCCAAGTGCAAGAACTGCGACGTATCCCTCACCTATCACAAGCAATCGAACGTACTCAAATGCCATTATTGCAGTTACGTTGTTCCTCCAATTGGAACTTGCTCAGCGTGCGGCTCGAATCGCTTGAAAATGATCGGATTTGGTACGGAAAAAATAGAGGACGATTTGGCGTTGATTTTTCCAGACATACGCATTCAACGACTGGACTTAGATACCACACGTTCTAAAAACGCTTATGAGGAACTATTAACCGCATTTGATCAGCGAAAAATTGATGTATTGATCGGAACTCAAATGGTCAGTAAAGGCTTAGACTTTGATAATGTTAGTCTTGTCGGTGTGATGGATGCGGATATGATGCTCAACCGACCGGATTTCAGAGCTTTTGAGCGATCTTACCAATTGATGTCACAGGTTGCAGGTCGAGCAGGAAGAAAATCAAAACGTGGAAAAGTCATCATCCAAACTGGAGATCCGGATCATTGGGTTATTCAGCATGTGATGTACCATGATTACTTCGGTTTCTATTCCAATGAGATCAAAGAAAGGGAACGTTTCTTTTACCCACCGTTCTTTAAATTGATTGAATTTACCTTAAAACACAAAGATGAGCACCTTGTGGATCAAGCAGCTTTTCAGTTTAGTCAGCAATTAAGAGAGGTGTTTAAAGAAAGAGTTATCGGACCCGAATTCCCATTGATTCGAAAAATTCAGAACAATTACTTGAAAAGCATCAAGCTGAAAATTGAAAAAGACGCTCCGGATAAAAAAGTAAAGGAACGACTGAATCAGCTCATTGATAGCTTTTACAGCATTCCTTCACACAAATCTATCCGATTGGTCATTGATGTCGATCCGTCTTAGCCCAAGTAAGACTTTAACATGCGACTTCGCGACGTATGTTTCAACCGGCGAATGGCTTTTTCTTTAATTTGACGCACACGTTCTCGCGTTAAGTCGAATCGTTCACCAATTTCCTCAAGTGTTAATGGATGTTTGCCATTCAACCCATAATACAAGCGGATTACATCACCCTCTCTTGGAGTTAATGTGGATAACGATCGTTCAATATCTTTTCGAAGCGACTCCACAACCAACTCCTTTTCAGGACCTGGAAGCGAATCATTCAGCAATACATCGTACATGCTTGAACTTGATTCATCTCCCTCAATTAAAGGAGCATCCATCGAAATGTGTCTTCCATTATTGGCCAATGATTGCTTTACTTCTTCTGGTGAACATTCTAAAAGCTCGGCCAGTTCATCAGCCGAAGGTGGACGCTCCAATTTCTGTTCTAATTCAGAAAATGCGCGGTTTATCTTATTGATTGTTCCAATTTTATTTAACGGTAAACGAACAATTCGAGCTTGTTCAGCCAACGCCTGCAAAATGGATTGGCGAATCCACCAAACGGCATACGAAATGAATTTGAATCCACGCGTTTCATCAAAGCGTTCAGCGGCTTTAATCAACCCTAAATTTCCTTCGTTAATCAAATCTGGCAACGACAACCCTTGATTTTGATACTGCTTCGAAACAGAGACCACAAAACGAAGATTGGCTTTTGTCAGTCGTTCCAACGCTGCGCGATCACCTGCCTTGATTCGTTTGGCCAGCTCTACCTCTTCATCTGCAGTGATCAGTTCTACCCGACCGATTTCTTGTAAATACTTGTCAAGCGATGCTGTTTCCCGATTCGTAACTTGTTTGGTAATCTTCAGTTGTCTCATATTGGTCGTATTTTATGTATTAAGGTGTGTTTAATTTACTTATTGAAACGCGAACAAGCGAACGATTGGTACAGATTTTCAACGAAAATGAATATTCTGTCTATCTGATTGAACATTTTGTACTTTTCCGAAAGTAATCAGAATAACACGATCGAATCGTTACCTTTGTCTTATGAATGTATTAATGGTTTGTTTAGGCAATATTTGTCGTTCTCCTATGGCAGACGGGCTTTTACGAATGAAATTTAAACAGCACGGCATTGAAGGAACGGTCGATTCAGCGGGAACAGCGAATTACCATATCGGAAAAGCACCTGATCACCGCATGCGCGCCACAGCCAAGAGCTTAGGATATCCAATTGATGAGTTGCGTGCGCGTCAATTCAAGGTCAATGATTTCGATCAATTTGACCTTATATATGCAATGGACAATTCGAATCGGGATAACATGCTACAATTGGCCCGAAATGATGAAGACATGAAAAAAGTCCGCCTAATTCTGGATGAACTTCCGGGAAATGAAGGGGAAGCCGTTCCAGATCCGTACTATGGAACACAGCACGATTTTGAACATGTTTTTCACTTACTTGACCGCGCTACTGATCAAATTATAACCAATATTAAACACCATGACAACAGGTAAACTTTACCTTATCCCAAATACGCTTGGCGGTGAAACGCTCCAACCAATTATCCCTGCAGAGGTCATTTCATTGACGATTGAATTGCGTCATTTCGTAGTGGAAGACGTAAAATCAGCGCGGCGTTTGTTGCGTAAAATGGATCGCAGTTTTCCAATTGATGAGTGTCAGTTCATTGAGTTGAGAAAGGGAAACCGTTCACATATTGACAAAGCGATTCGTTTTATGCAGGCTGGATTTAATTTGGGTATTATTTCAGAAGCTGGATGTGCCGGAATTGCGGATCCAGGTGCAGATGTGGTTGCAGCAGCCCATACCGAAGGAATTCACGTTCATCCGTTAGTTGGTCCTTCATCCATCTTATTGGCATTGATTGGAAGTGGGTTTTCTGGTCAGGCCTTTACGTTTCATGGGTATTTACCGAAAGAAAGAAAAGACCGCGTTCGTCGATTGAAGGATTTTGAAGCAGATACGCGAAGAACAGGCTATACGCACATTTTCATGGACACCCCATTCCGTAACATGCATGTGTTAGACGATTTATTAAATGAATTGGCTGATCATACGCAATTGTGCATTGCATCAAACCTGACACTTTTAGATGAATCTGTAAGAACGATGTCTGTAAAAGACTGGCGCGAAAATGCGTACGATTTGGCGAAAATTCCTGCGTTGTTTTTGATTGGGAGAAGTCAAAACAGCTAATTAATCCTACTTAATCCCGCGTTGTTTTTTGATTGCTTCGTACGCTTCCTGGATTTTTTGGAATTTCTCTTTCGCCCCTTTCTGGAATTCTTCACCCATACTTGCAACTTTATCGGGATGAAATTTAATGGCCATTTGTCGGTACGCTTTTTTAATCTCGTCGTCGGTTGCAGTTGACTCGACACCAAGTACTTTGTAATCTGAATCCGTATTGCGGTAGAACATGTTTTTAACGCTTTCGAATTCCATTCTTGGTAAACCCAATAAATCCGAGATAGACTGAATCGTCACCATTTCCGATTCTGCTACATGACCATCAGCTTTGGCAATTCCAAAGAGGTAGTGAATCAATTGAATGCGGACTTCTGGTTGCATCCGCATGCGGATATCCTGACAAATCTGTTGAAGTGGGACTGAACCTGAATCTAAAAACTGTTTCAGCACTTGAAGGTGCCGTTGATTGAATTGATTGCCAAATTGCTGGCGAAAAAATGACTTGACGTAATCCAGCTCCCCTTTGGTTACCTTTCCATCTGCAGTCATAACAGCCGCGGAAAGCGCCATCAGCATCGTTGGAACGTCATGCGTAGTCGAACGCTGTTGATACATTTGAAACAACTCTTCTGGAGAAAATGTGCGACCTTCAGCTTTGGCCTTTCGTTTCATCTGCGTCATCACACGCTGGTAATTATCCACGAATGAACCAATGATGAAGCCTAAGAATCCACCAAAAAAACTTCTTCCAAAAACAAAGTATCCTGCGATACCAAAAATCCATTTATACAAAGCGTACGTATTAAAAAACAAAAAGGAGCACCGAAGTGCCCCTCAAAATTACATATTTCTTGTTAGTCAATCTGTTCAATGTTGCGTTCAATGAAATCATTGAGTGCCTCTCCCTTTAGCATGCCTTGTGCCAATAAGGCCAAATCGGTCAATTGCTTTACTGTACCTTTTCGGTCTTCATCGTTTTTTTCAAGTAGCGCGCCAATTTTTGGGTGATTCGCATTGACAACCATATTGTATGTTTCAGGAAATGCACCAAAGAATCCGGCACCACCAACTTTTTGTTGCTCCATCATTCGGCGAATGAATTCTGGCTGGGTGATGATTATTGGTGACTCATCCTCACTCATGCTTTCGAATTTAACCTGGTATTTTTCTTTATTCACCACCGATTCAAAAACGGGTTGTAACGATTCCTCTTGTTCTTTTGAAAGTTTGGAAGGTAACTCCTCTGTCTTTTGTATCAGTTTGTCTAATGAATCGGCATCTACTCGAGCAAATTGGATATTCTCAATTGACTGTTCCATTTTCGCAATCCAATGAGGTGTTAACGGACCTTCCAAATGAAGCACATCGTAACCGCGATCATTGGCTTTCTTTACAAAAGCATACTGCTCATCCGCATTGTGGGTGTATAAAAAGACCGTTTTCCCATCTTTATTGGTTTGAATGGGTCCAACTTTTTCTTTGTATTCATCCAATGTATAACACTCCCCAGCCGTTGACTTAATCAATGAAAATCCTTTTGCTTTTTCCGCAAACTTCTCTTCGCTAAGCGTTCCATATTGAACGAATACTTGAAGATCGTCCCACTTTTCCTCAAAATCTTTGCGGTCTTTTTTGAACATTTCCGCCAATTTATCCGCAACCTTTTTAGTGATGTGCGCAGATATTTTCTTCACATTCCCATCGCTTTGCAAGTACGAACGAGAAACATTCAACGGAATATCAGGTGAGTCGATGACACCGTGCAATAACGTAAGGAATTCAGGAACGATTTCAGCTACACTATCCGTAATAAACACTTGGTTCGAATACAAGTTGATTTTATTCCGTTGTACCTCCACATTTTCTTTAATCCGCGGGAAATATAAAATCCCTGTCAGGTTAAATGGATAATCGACATTCAAATGAATATGAAACAATGGATTTTCAAACGACATAGGATAAAGTTCCCGGTAGAACTGATCGTAGTCATCGTCTGTTAAATCCACAGGAGCTTTTGTCCAGGCTGGCTCAGGATTATTTACCTGATTTGGCACTTCAATCGCAACGCGCTTAATCTTATCATTCTCATCTTTCTCACCTTCCGGAGAATCAATGTATTCTGTTTTTGTTCCAAAAAATACCGGAATTGGTAAGAACTTACAATACTTGTTCAGAATGTCTTGAATGCGTGATTTTTCAAGGAACTCTGTCGCGTCCTCAGCAATATACAATACGATATCTGTTCCACGATCCGCCTTTTCAATGGCTTCAATTGTAAATTCAGGAGATCCGTTGCTTTCCCACTGAACAGCATCAGACCCATCGTGGCGGGATAACGAGCGAATCTGTACTTTTTCGGCCACCATAAATGCCGAGTAAAATCCAAGTCCAAAATGTCCGATAATCTGCTCTGCCCCTTCTTTTCCCTCATACTGTTGAACGAATTCCTCCGCTCCAGAAAAAGCAATCTGATTGATGTACTTATCGATTTCATCGGCAGTCATTCCAATTCCGCGGTCGCGAATGGTTAAAGTCTTATCTTCTGTATTAAGGATAACTTCTACCCTCAATTCGCCCAATTCTCCCTTGTATTCACCAGTCGAAGCAAGCACTTTCAATTTTTGTGTCGCATCAACGGCATTCGAAACCAACTCTCGTAAAAAGATCTCATGATCGGAATACAAGAATTTTTTAATGATCGGAAAGATGTTCTCCGTCTGTACGTTAATTTGTCCACTTTTAATCATAGTTCATGTCCTTAAAATTCGAAAGCCATTTTTCAATATTTATGCCAGTAGGAATTGGCTGACAATCTGTCATTATTCAATGCAGTCAGCCTCTATTTCCACCTAAAAAAGCTATACTTGCAAAAATTTTTCACTGTGACGGTCGGTCTTATTATAACATTACTCACTATATTGATACTCCTAAGGTATTTGCCGATCTATAAAAAGGAAGATCTGCATCCTATTATACTTCCAGGTGCATTTATGCTCAAGTTTTTTACTGGAATTTTAGTCATATGGATCCATGAACATGTTTACCGAATGGACGACTTTAGTCACGATGGTCAACGTTTTCTCAGGGAAGGAGAGTATTTGTACAATGTATTCTCCGTTTCAGCAACCGATTATTTCAAGTTGTTTACTGGAATTGGTGAAACCCCAGGGTTAATTCAGAAATACTTACACATGACAAATTACTGGTCAGCTGGTGATTTAACCCTTATCAACGACTCCAAAAATGTCATTCGTCTTCACAGCCTGATCCATTTCTTTTCAGGAGGCAATCGATTGATTCATGTTTCGGTATTTTGCTTTTTCTCTCTTATTGGATTAATCGCCTTACACAAATCATTCGCGCGATTCATCCACATGAAAAAGTGGCATTCCTTTATTCTTTTACTTATTGTGCCGAGTACTATTTTCTGGTCATCAAGTATGATGAAAGAACCTTTTTTATTCCTAGGAATAGGCTTGTTTTGTTTCGGTCTTCTTGGAAAAACGTCGCGTACAATTCGAATAATGAGCATCCTAACTTCCTTGATTTTACTGATTGGATTCAAACCCTACGTACTTGTTTGTTTTTTAGCAACATTGCTTTTCATTGCGTGGTACAACACAAACAAACAGCGACTTGCTCGTTCATTTTTTTCGTTCGTTTTACTTATTGGAATAGCTGCCTACCTTTTGCCGAACATGCGTTCTGCTGTTGTGCACCATCTAACCCGTAAACAGTTTGATTTTATAAACGTTGGACAAGGTGGTTTGCATGTTCAAGCAGATTCAACCTTTTATTATTTCCAACCCCATCAATATAAGCACCTTCGAATTACCAAGAATGTCGCTCAACTCATTCAACCAACTGAAGCACTATATTACAGAGTCGGATCAAAAGAATCCCCAGAGAAAGTTTTTTTATCCCCTTCTGAAGAAAAATGGCCCATCGTTTATTTCAAACCAGGATGTGAAAGTTACATTGAAATCAATCGGATAGATGAGTCGGCTATACAACTCATAAAAAACATCCCGGAGGCTCTATTTAATACAATTTTACGGCCTCTACCCTTGGACAATGGAAGTCAATTAAAGTACCTCGCGATGGTAGAGGTTTGGTTAATCATTGGATTGATTATTTTCACCCTGTTCAACAAACGCGCACTCAAGCCAAATGAAAAACCAATCGCGGTTGGATTGGTATTTTTCGCGCTGTCACTTTTTGTGCTAATTGGTTGGACAACCCCTGTAATTGGTGCTATTGCCCGTTACCGATTTCCGGCTCAATTAGCTGTAATCATCTGCTGTTTACTTTTTATTGATACGTCAAAATGGAAAAAAAATATGTGGTAATAACCGGAGCAACTTCCGGATTCGGAGAGGCGTGTGCTGAATTGTTTGCGTCAAAAGGCTGGAATCTACTACTCACTGGGAGGAGGAAAGACCGACTCGAACAATTGAAGGATAAATTAAGTCAATTATTCCATGTCGACATTATCATTAGTTGTTTTGATGTGCGCGATGAAATGCAAGTAAATCAGGCAATTGACGTGCTTTCAGTAGAAGTCAAACAACACATTTATTTGTTGATCAACAATGCTGGCTTAGCTGTCGGAAGAGGACCAATTCAAGACGGATTAACGGATGACTGGAACAGGATGATCGACACCAACGTCAAAGGATTATTGTATGTATCAAGAGCGGTTACACCTCTTTTGATTCAAAATGGATCCGGACATATCATAAACATAGGAAGTATTGCTGGTAAAGAAGTATATCCGGGAGGAAATGTCTATTGCGCAAGTAAACATGCCGTTGATGCCTTGTCTAAAGCCATGCGTATTGACCTTATATCCAAAAACATAAAGGTTACGAACATTGCACCGGGTGCAGCAGAAACAGAATTTTCACTGGTTCGATTCAAAGGAGATGAGCAAACAGCCAAAGACGTCTATAATGGATTTGATCCATTGGTTGCCTCTGACATCGCAGAAACCATCTATTTCGTTGTCACCCGACCTGCGCATGTGAACATCAATGACTTGACGATTATGCCAGCTGCTCAGGCCAGCTCAACTGTTTTTCACAAGGACTGATCGCCTATTTTCTTTTCGGTTTCGGCGAGAACATACTGAACTGAAGTGTAAAATGCGTTCCTAAGCATCT
This sequence comes from Flavobacteriales bacterium, assembly GCA_947462695.1. Lineage (GTDB taxonomy): Bacteria > Bacteroidota > Bacteroidia > Flavobacteriales_D > Crocinitomicaceae > M0103. Next base: position 8,773 of record CANHQC010000065.1, read on the forward strand.
TGATTTCAGGAAAGGTCATCCAAATGACTTCATCAATTCCTTCTTCCGTTTGTGGTTGACCTTTTTCTATTCCCTGGTAATCAAACAAATACCAATCCGTTTGCTTGAGTACGGGGTGATCCTTGTAAAAATAGGTATGGTAAGTGGTACATATAAAATCTCTACGAATCA
>CANHQC010000066.1 GCA_947462695.1 Flavobacteriales bacterium
CAGGGCATGGGTATTATCAACAAAAAGCAGATTATAAAATTTCGATTGAAATTGACGATGCTACTCAAAAGTTGACAGGTGAGGAAGTAATCACATACACCAATAATTCTCCTGACAAACTAGAGTACTTGTGGCTACAGTTGGATCAAAATATTTACGACGTCAATTCTGATTCTAAGGTTATTGAGGTTGAAAAAATGGAAGATTTCAAGTCGATTGGTGATATAAAGAAGAAGCTTTTCTATTACGACGGTGGGTTTAAAATTCAATCCATCACCTCAACTGGCGGACAGAATATGTCGTATGCCATTAACAAAACGATGTTGCGCATTAATTTAGACAAACCACTTTTGCCAAAATCATCTATTTCCTTTAAAATCAAATGGTTCTATAACATAAATGACCGAATGGCAGTTGGTGGTAGATCGGGTTATGAATACTTTGAAAAGGACAAAAATTACTTGTATACAATCGCTCAGTTCTTTCCAAGAATGTGTGTATATGATGATGTTGAAGGATGGCAAAATAAACAGTTTTTAGGTCGAGGTGAGTTTGCGCTGCCTTTTGGTGATTATGAGGTATCGATTACCGTTCCATCTGATCATATTGTTGCCGCTACCGGGGAGCTTCAAAATAGTACGAGTGTGTTAACCGCTGAACAGCGCAAACGATTTGAGCAAGCTAAAAATGCTGATTCACCTGTGTTGATTGTAACGCAATCGGAAGCGGAAAAGGCAGAATTAACTAAAGTCACGACGAAAAAAACATGGACGTTTAAAGCGCTGAATGTGCGTGATTTTGCTTTCGCGACTTCCCGAAAGTTTATTTGGGATGCCCAAGCAGTAACGGTTGGAGGAAAGAAGGTGTTGGCGATGTCCTACTACCCAAAAGAAGGAAACCCAATGTGGGAAAGGTATTCGACTAAATTAGTCGCACATACAATTAAAACGTATTCAAAATACACAGTTGATTACCCCTACCCTGTGGCCATTTCCGTTCATTCAAAGTGGATTGGAATGGAATACCCGATGATCTGTTTTAACGGTGGTCGACCTCTTGAAGACGGGACATACTCTGAAGATACAAAATATGGAATGTGGGGCGTGATTATCCATGAGGTTGGACATAACTTTTTCCCAATGATTATTAATTCTGATGAACGGCAGTGGACATGGATGGATGAAGGGTTAAATACGTTTGTTCAATACCTTACAGAGCAAGAGTGGGAACGCGGTTACCCGTCGAGAAGAGGTCCTGCATACATGATTGCAGATTACATGCGTGGTGAAAAGCAATTTATTTCTCCAATTATGACCAATTCTGAGTCGATTTTTCAATTTGGAAATAATGCATACGGCAAACCAGCTACCGCATTAAATATTTTACGTGAGACAATTATGGGTAGAGAGTTGTTTGATTATTCCTTCAAGATGTATTGCGAGCGATGGAAATTCAAACATCCGACACCAGCAGACTTTTTCCGCACCATGGAAGATGCATCAGCTGTAGATTTAGATTGGTTTTGGCGTGGTTGGTTCTATTCTACCGATCATGTCGATATCTCATTGGATGACGTAAATTGGTTCCAGCTAAATACCCACAATCCCGAAATCGAAGAACCGCTTCTAGAGGTTAGAGACAAAGCAAAAGATCAGTTTATTGGTGATCAACGAAATAAAGAAAGCATTAAGCAAACCGTTAATGAGGCTGATCCTGCTATCGATGATTTTTATGCCAAACGGAACCCTTTTGAGGTTGATGCGCTTGACAGAAAAGAATACGCTGAGTTTTTAGGTAAATTAAGCAACGAAGAAAAAGAACTGTTAAATGCAAACAAGCACTTTTATGAGCTTACGTTTTCAAATAAAGGTGGACTGGTCATGCCGTTGATTATCGAAGTAACTTTTGCCGATAATTCGATTGAAATCATTCGGATTCCTGCTGAAATGTGGAGGCAATATGAGCAAAAGGTTTCAAAAGTATTCATTCTTGATAAAGAGGTAATTTCATTTCGACTTGATCCTTTTTTGGAGACTGCAGATACAGATTTCAGTAACAATAGCTGGCCGAAACGCGAGGAACCTACACGTTACGAATTGTTTAAATCAAAACAGTCAACTGAAAACTTAATGCAACGCGATAAGCGTGTTCAGGAGGTTAAAAAAGAAGGCAATTAATTCTTGCGTTGGTTTTTTTCAGATTTTAATAACCAGTAGATGGATAAGCTTATTCCTGCAGCAAAATAACACCAGACGGAAATAAAGGCATTTGGAAAAAATAGTTTGGAAAGAATAAAGGATAGCAACACTAAAAATCCAAACAAATAAGCCTTTTTATTACTCGAAAATAACGCTGGTAAAACTGTAGGTATAAAGTAGAGAATGCCGTTAATAAGTGGTGGGGCATTTCCAAAGCGCAATTCATATATTAAGTGATTGTCTAAATGCTTGACTTCTATTGGGAAAAAAACTATACAGAGCAAAAGGTAAGTTGAGGTAATAATACCGAAAATTGTCAAGCCTTTAAGTATTGATTTACGAAACGAATTTCGTTCAAATGTTAAGAAAGCAAAGGGTACGGCAAAAGGCCAAATTACCTGAGCGATGAATACAAATGCATACATAGAAGGATCTTTCCATTTCTGCCAAATAGTATAGTCTATCGATAGCCAGACAATTCCTTCGATAATCTGTTGAATACCAAAGATCAAGGGGAACAATGAGAGAAGAAAACCGGGATCAGATAATTTGAACGGTTTAACCTGATGTTGTATGGCTCTAGAGATGATAAGGGCTCCTCCAAGACCAAAACTTGCAACTGCTGAAAAACACATTTTTAATTTAAAGGTAGTCCTGCTCTAATGAGATGAATTGCTTTGTTCAATAATTAACGGCTTATTTTCAATGAGCATGTTGAAGATCAAGCTGCTTAAAGTGCTCGTACTTGTCTTGAATAAATGTGATTAATTCAAGTTCTGTTGCTGTTTTAAGAAACGTTTCATTTATAGCAAGGAAGGAAATGAACTGATCAAACTCATCTTCAGTAAGTGAAATGATGTCGTTGGCTACATAAGTTCGGAGTAATTCCTGCACAATCCTTCGTTGATTGTCTTTGTATTCTTGCTCGGCAATCCATCGCCTGTTTTGTTCTTTCTTCGAAAATGCTTGGTAAAGAGCTGTTATGGGACTTTGAAGGACTTCAATTCCCGTGACGTACCTGGTTTCGCGCATAGCAAGAGCTTCACGTTCCTCACGAATTTGTTCGAGCGACTTCAACGGCTTAACGACTACCTCTTTAATCTCGCGTACATTTCTGGTTATCGTGTATGTATTTTTAAACTGACAATTTAAATCAGGAGTTATAACTTCCTCTATTGCAGGATAATATTTTGTTGAAATCACAATGGTATCTCCTGTATTTACGTAAATGGAAAAATGTCCGTTGGGCTGACCAAAAACACCAAGTCCAGTTCGTTTATTTACCAGCATTAAATTGTAAAAAGCTTGTGGCTGAACAGGGTCGATAACCTTTCCTTCAAAGAGTACACGCTCGCACTGTTGAGCAACGAGTACACCAGGCGACAAAAATAAAAGAAGTACAAATCGAACTGCCATAGAACGAATGTAGTGAAAAAGACATTGACTGATTCTGAATCTAACTATAAAGATTGTTAATACCAACGAACGGCTATTTACAAATGTAAACACATGTTTTAAGGGCTTTACAAATGAACTTTGTATCTTTGTGGCATGAAGCGAGTTGTTGTCGGGCTTTCTGGGGGAGTTGATTCTAGTGTTGCGGCGTATCTGCTTCAGCAACAAGGGTATGAGGTGATTGGTATGTTTATGCGGAATTGGCATGATGAATCTGTTACGCTCTCAGATGAATGCCCTTGGATAGATGATTCAAATGATGCCTTGCTGATTGCTCAACAGTTAGGAATCCCCTTTCAGGTAATTGATTTGAGTGAGGAGTACAAAAGCCGAATTGTTGATTACATGTTTAGTGAGTATTCCGCCGGTCGAACACCTAATCCCGATGTGCTTTGTAATAGAGAAATTAAGTTTGATGTCTTTTTGAATGCGGCGATGGATTTAGGTGCTGATTATGTCGCAACAGGACATTATTGCCGAAAAGCTATTGATGAGCAAGGGTTGTCTTATTTAATCGCTGGTGATGATCCTGGGAAAGACCAATCGTATTTTTTATGTCAGGTAACACAGGGGCAATTGCAAAAAGCCCTTTTCCCAATTGGTGAGCTCCATAAATCTGAAGTACGCAAGATTGCATCCGAATTGGGATTGGTTACTGCCGAAAAAAAAGATTCGCAGGGATTGTGTTTTGTAGGGAAAATTAGTTTGCCTCAATTTTTACAGCAGCAATTACAGCCTGTAGAAGGAAATGTTGTTGAAGTCCGACATGATCTTGAGCAATTCATGCTTTACAAAGAGCTGGAACCTGTTGTCGAGAATTTGGAGCGGCTAGCGGAGCCATTTCGATATGAACCATCTGACGGTGTTGTGGTTGCTAAGCATATTGGCGCTCATTATTACACCATAGGACAACGAAAAGGATTGCACATTGGAGGTCGTCCTCACCCGTCGTTTGTTGTTGGGATTGATACAGATACAAATACGGTGTATTCGGGACAAACTGACAGTCATCCGGGATTAAATCGCTGGGCTCTTGAATTGCAAGTTGATACGATAAATTGGATTAATTCGGAAGTGCTTGAGTTGTTCAAGGGACAGGTTGAGTGCCTCGTTCGTATCAGGTATAGACAGCCACTGCAAAAAGCGCTATTAGTTGAGAAGAATGGTCGTTGGTTTATTTTATTTGAATCAACACAGAAAGGAATTACACCAGGTCAATTTGCAGCTTGGTACATAGGTAATGAATTAATTGGTTCGGCTGTTATTCTCTCTTAAGTATTAATTCTTCAAATGTCCCATCGCTGTAGCATTTTAAGATAGATACCAGCGTTGAATCTGTATTCGACGATCTATTCACTAAAGAAGTCATTCCTTCTGATTTATCATCAAGTTTTTTTACTTCACCTGTGATTAGCCAGTGTGCATTTACACGAGGAAAAGTAAGTATGATCTTTTCAAGTAGGTCTAGGCTCGGTTTGTTTCTTCCGGATAAAATATGACTAATATTCGATCGCTGCACGCCTAGCCTGTCTGCAAAAGCTGACGATGTAAGGTTGTTCATTTTTATGATTGACTGAATACGCTCCTTGATTAACATTTGTAAATTATTGGATATTTACAAATGTAACTTTTTGAATCGAATTAAGGAAACAAAAAATGCGTAGTAATAATTACTACGCATTTATATATTTGGTATTGATCTGTTTAATTTAAGCTAATTGAATGAAAGATTGAAGAAGGATTCGATTCTTTTTGTTGTTCAGCTCGTTTAATTGAATCTAAAAGTTCCGCAACTTGAAATACACTTAATTCACTTTTAATTCCTTTTTGACGATGCATGTTTAGTTTAAACTTTGCTGTTTTTATCGTATTATTAATCATATCTTGAAGTGTTAAATTCATTTTTCAATTTAATTAACACCTCTTACGGAACTCAATTGATCTGGTTACAAAATAACAGACAATTTAGTTTTGTAATATGATTTTTACCTATGCTATAACAGGCCAAATGACATCTAACCTGTTGATATACAGTTTTTTGTATGTTTTTAGATTAAGTATTATTTTTTTCAATAAGTGGACGGATAATAGCCTCTAACCCATTGAGTTTGATCTCATAAATGAGCTGTAATTGATTGCCTAACTTACCAGAAGGCCACCCATTTTGTTTCATCCAAACGAGGTAGTCTTCTCTAAGGTAGATCAAAAGTGTGCCTTTGTACTTACCAAAAGGCATTCTGGTATTCGCTAATTCAACTAACTCATGCTGTTGCATGGGAAGGTGAAGTTTCGGGAATACGCTTGAGTGTTTCTGTATAGAATTTCCAGAATTTTTGAACAGATGAAATTTGGACGCATTCATCCGGTGAATGGGCACCGCGAATATTTGGTCCAAAGGAAATCATATCCACATTCGGCAGATGCTGTAACAATATGCCGCATTCTAGCCCTGCATGACATGCTTTTATCTGGGGTTCAGCAGAGAAAATTTCACGGTAAATTCCCGCCATTTGATTCAGAATGGGAGATTGATTGTTTGGTGACCAGCCAGGATAGTCTCCTCCTTGAATGACGTGTGCGCCAATAACTTCAAATGAGGCTTTTATGGTATGTGCAATGTCTTCTTTACTTGATTCAACACTGCTTCGCTGCAACGATTGAGTCGTAAATTCACCATTTCTAATCTCTACTTTAGCCAGACTAGTAGATGTTTCAACCAATCCAGGAATGGCAGGACTCATTCTGTATACTCCGTTCGGTATAGCGTATATTACATTTAATATGCGTTCGGTCTCAGCTTTAGTTACTGATATTTCATCACTCACTTCTATTTTCTCAAAGCTAAATTGAAACTCCGGTTCAATGTGTTTGAATTCATCTTTTAAAATGGAGCTCATTTTTTCCAGTTCCATTTGTACGGTTTTCATTTCATCTCGATGAAGCGCAATAACTGCAGTTGCTTCCCTTGGGATGGCGTTTCGTAAGCTTCCACCATCAAAAGAAACGAGTTGGAATTCGATTAATGATTGCAAATGGTATAAATAACGAACCATCCATTTGTTTGCATTACCCCTCCCCTTGTCAATGTCCATACCTGAATGACCGCCGACCAGACCGCGTAAACTAATTTTCACACCGCTAAAATCAGCTCGAATAGGTTCTTGATTATATGTGTAACTCGTATTTGTATCGATTCCACCAGCGCAGCCAATAGACAACTCATCATCGTCCTCAGTGTCAAGGTTCAGAAGAATGGATCCTGAAAGTAATTGACCGTTTAATTCTTTCGCTCCCGTCATGCCCGTTTCTTCGTCAATAGTAAATAGTGCTTCAATGGCAGGGTGAATAATAGTTGAAGAAGACAGCACCGCCATAATTGCTGCGACGCCAATTCCGTTATCGGCTCCGAGTGTAGTACCTTTTGCCCTAACCCAATCGCCGTCAATGAACATTTCTATTCCTTGGTTATCAAAATCAAAAACGGTTGATTCATTTTTCTGATGAACCATGTCAAGATGAGATTGAAGAATGACTGTCTGTCTGTTTTCCATCCCCGGTGATGCTGGCTTTTTTATGATCACATTACCAATTTCATCCTGAAATGTTTCTAAATTCAGGCTTCGCCCAAAGTTTAGCATAAATTCAATAATTCGCCCTTCTTTCTTTGAGGGACGCGGAACAGCATTGATGTCTTCAAAGTGTTTCCATAATTCGGTTGGCTGAAGTGATGTGAGCATAATCAATAATTATTTTACCAGTTTTGTGTACTTGATGCGTTTTGGTCCGTGGTCCCCCAATCGCTTTTTTCTATTTTCCTCGTACTCCGAATAGGCTCCCTCAAACCAATATACTTGAGAATCCCCCTCGAATGCGAGTATATGGGTGCAAATGCGATCTAAAAACCAACGGTCGTGAGAAATTACTACCGCACAACCCGCAAAATTCTGAATCCCTTCTTCTAGTGCCCTTAAGGTGTTCACGTCGATGTCATTCGTAGGTTCATCCAACAACAAAACATTTGCCTCTGTTTTCAAAGTCATTGCCAAGTGTAAACGGTTTCGTTCTCCACCTGATAAGATTCCAACTTTCTTATTTTGATCGGAACCGTTAAAATTAAACTTTGACAAATAGGCACGAGAGTTGATTTTTTGGTTTCCGACTTCCACAAATTCAAGTCCGTTAGAAACAACTTCGAATACTGTTTTATCGGGATGAATGTCTTTGTGTGTTTGATCTACATAGCCTATTTTTACTGTTTCTCCTACCTGAAAAGCTCCTTGGTCAGGCAGTAATTCATTCATGATCATTTTAAATATGGTCGTTTTACCTGCACCATTTGGACCAATTACACCAACAATTCCAGCTGGCGGTAGTTTAAAGTTTAAGTCATCATACAGTAACTTTTCTCCAAAAGATTTAGCCACATGTTCTGCATCAATGACGTTAGTCCCAAGTCGCGGACCGTTTGGAATAGGAATTTCAAGTGCTGCCTCTTTATCTTTCAAATCTTCAGCAAGCATTTTATCGTAATTGGTTAATCTGGCCTTGTTTTTTGCATGCCTTCCTTTTGGATTCATCCTCACCCATTCCAGCTCTCGTGCAAGCATTTTTTGTCGCTTTGATTCAGTTTTTTCCTCATCTTTCAAGCGTTTTCCTTTCTGTTCTAACCATGACGAGTAGTTTCCTTTCCAAGGAATACCCTCTCCTCTATCCAATTCCAAAATCCAACCGGCCACATTGTCGAGGAAGTACCTGTCGTGGGTTACTGCAATCACTGTACCCTTGTATTGTTGTAAATGTTGTTCAAGCCATTCAATGGATTCTGCATCAAGGTGATTCGTTGGTTCATCTAACAACAAGATGTCCGGATTCTGAAGTAATAATCTACACAAAGCTACACGGCGTTTCTCACCCCCGGAAAGCGTTGAAATAAGCTGGTCATCAGGAGGGCAACGCAGTGCATCCATCGCTCGGTCAAGTTTAGTGTCGAGCTCCCATGCATCGAGTGCATCAATTTTATCTTGAACGATTCCTTGACGAGCAATTAACTTATCCATTTTATCAGGATCGTTCAACACTTCTTCGTCCATAAATGCATTATTGATATCCTCATATTCTTTGAGTACATCAACAATTTCTTGGGCACCTTCCATCACTATCTCCTTCACTGTTTTTGACAGATCCAGTTCAGGCTCTTGTGGCAAGTAGCCAACAGAATAGCCAGG
>CANHQC010000067.1 GCA_947462695.1 Flavobacteriales bacterium
AGTAAGAATTTCGATAATGGCGGATTGTAAACCAAATCAACAACCAAATGGTCCGATGTTAAAAATTGAAATGGAAAATCGATCGATTCGTTCGTATTAGGAAATGTTCCAATTGGTGTTGTGTGCACGATTAATTTACACGATTTGACCATATGTTCATTTATATCTGAATAACCATACTGATTAACACCGTTTGGATTTCTACTGATAAAAAAAACATCAATACCAATTCTTTTTAACACATAAGCAACAGCTTTTGATGCTCCTCCAGTGCCAATTATCAATGCGCGTTCGTGTTGATTAGTTAAGAAAGGTTTTATGGATTGATGAAAACCAAACGCATCCGAATTATGCCCTATTCTTTTTCCCGCATGAAACTGAACTACGTTTACCGCCCCTATTTCACTTGCCTCTTGACTAAGCTCATCAAGGAAAGGTAGAATTGTTTCTTTGTAAGGAATTGTCACACACAATCCAGAAAGATTAGATTTTAGTACGTCTGTAACTTGATTTATTGAAGGGATTTCAATGTTTGAGAATTCAGCCTCAATGGCGTTTTTATCAAAAAAAGATTCAAAAAATGATTTAGAAAAGGAATAACCCAACGATTTTCCTAATAGGCCATAATGCTTCATTTCGATAATTTGGCTTTCATGTATGCCACAATCATAGGCACAATAGAAAGGAAGATGATCCCGAAAATCACTGTTTCAAAATTCTCTTGTACGAATGGTAAATTCCCAAAAAAGTAACCTAATAGTGTAAGGCTTACCACCCATGTTACGCCACCAATAATATTGAATTGTAAAAATCTCGCATAATTCATTTGACCAATTCCAGCAACAAATGGTGCGAACGTGCGAACTATTGGGACAAATCGTGCAATAATTATAGTCTTAGAACCGTGCTTTTCATAAAAGGCATGCGTTTTATCGATGTATTTTTGTTTTACCAATTGTTTACCACGAATTCTCCATTTCAACACCTTCAATCCAATTGTTTTTCCAAAAAAATAATTCAGCCCATCGCCAAGAATTGCTGCAACAATAAGAAGTCCCAAGACAATCCATAAATTCAAATCCGCAGTTTCACCTGAAATTTTAACTCCTGCACAAAAAGTACCCGCTGCGAATAAAAGTGAATCACCTGGTAAAAGTGGCATGATCACCAAACCTGTCTCTACAAAAATGATCAAGAACAACATCAAATAAATCCACATCCCATAGTCTTGAATCAATGCGAAGAGGTGCACATCAAGGTGCAAAATAAAATCAATCAATCCTTTAATAACATCCATATTATATAACTTCAACTGTTGGGTCAACTGTTAACTTCCAAGATTCAATTCCTCCTTCAAGAAGCCATATGTTATCTATCCCGAAATCTGCTCTCAGTAAATTGGCTACTGCTTCTGCTCGTTTACCAGATCGACACATAATTACAGTTTTTCCTTCACGAGGAATTTCAGCAATACGCTCAACAATTTCTCCCATCGGGATATGAATTGACTGGATATTTCCGCCTGCGTATTCGTATGGCTCTCTCACATCAATTATGTGAATATCCTCTCCTTTTATAATGGCTTCGTTCAGTTCAATGGCTGAAATCAACATAGTTTCAATTTTGATCAAAGGTAAGTACAAGTTTGGAAACAGGCGTAATTCTCTCTAAGCATAAACCATCGCATCTTCAAACCAAGTAATGTCCGTATTTTTGTATTATGAACAAACAAACTCCAATAAGTGCATGGATTTCTGCGCTTCGTTTACGTACATTACCGCTTTCTGTTTCCGGAATACTTATTGGTTCCTTTGTATCACTTTACGATGGATTTTGGAATTCTGGGATTTTTATCTTGGCTCTAACAACTACGATTAGCTATCAAATTGTCTCCAATTTGGCAAATGATTTAGGCGATACGCTCAAGGGGACAGACAACCAAGATAGAATTGGTCCAACCCGCGCTGTTCAGTCAGGTCAGATTTCTATTGCTCAAATGAAACATGCGATTCAATTAACAGTTGCACTTTGTATTTTATCGACAGCCGGACTTTTGTATGCTGCAAAAGATAATCTTACCTGTAATTCAGTTATTTTCTACTCCGTTTTGGCTCTATTTTGCGTGCTGGCAGCATTGCTGTACACTATTGGAAAAAAAGCCTACGGGTATTATGGTCTAGGGGATGTGATGGTGTTTATTTTCTTCGGCGGAGTTAGTGTCTTGGGAGTTTACCCACTTTACGGGGGACAGCTCTCCTCACATTTAATTTACCCGGCAATTACCATCGGACTGCTTTCAACTGCCGTTTTAAACTTGAACAATATGCGTGATCGACAAAATGATGATCGCTCTAACAAACGCACTATGGCCGTAATACTCGGTCCAACTGTATCAAAATTCTACCATTTTCTTTTGGTCTCCGTTGCATTAGTTTGCCAAATTCTATTTCTACTGAATTACCATTCTTCGGCTTTGTATATTGCGTCTTTACCTGCTGCATTGGTTTTGTTTTTCCACGTGCAGAAAGTCATGAAAATAAGCAATCCAAAGGAATTTGATGGGGAATTAAAAGTTGTTGCCTTATCTACATTTGCGCTTTCATTAGTTACATCTATTGTTCTTGTCATACTATCAAATTAATGGATATTCAGATTGAACATTTTCCATTAAAGTTTATACGTCCTGCTGGAACGAGTCGTGGCGTAATGAACATTAAAAACAGCTGGTTCATCACCATCTCTCATTCAGGAATTGAGGGAAAAGGTGAGATCAGCATTATCGAAGGATTATCAAAAGAATGGACATCAAAAACGGAATTTGAAGGAACTATTTTCAGTTTTATTCATGACCTTAAAAAAATCATTTCGAAGAACGACTCACTTCCAAGATGGAATGAACTTTTAGACCTGATTCCTAATTTAGCGGCTTATCCTTCCATTTTATTTGGATTAGAGACTGCGCTTCTCGACTGGGAAAATGGGGGGGAATCAATCATTTTCAACAATGCATTTTCTCGAGGAGAGCAGAAGATCCCAATCAACGGATTAATTTGGATGGGAGATGAACACGACATGCTTTCCCAAATTGATGACAAACTTCAATCTGGTTTTACAACCCTTAAAATGAAAGTTGGGGCCATCGATTTTAAAAAAGAACACGCCATTTTAAAATCGATCCGTTCCAGGTATTCATCCAAAGATATTACTCTCCGAGTGGATGCAAATGGTGCTTTTAACTCTTCCATTGTTCATGATCGATTAAATAGATTATCCGAGCTTGACCTTCACTCAATCGAACAACCGATTGCGCCCGGACAATTCGAGCTGATGGCTAATCTATGCGCTAAGAACTTGGTTCCCTTGGCATTGGATGAAGAATTGATCGGTGTGCATTCAACAGCAGAAAAGATTCAACTATTGGAACACATTCGTCCCCCTTTTATTATTCTCAAACCAAGTTTACATGGTGGGATTATTGGCACAAAGGAATGGATTGAATTAGCTGAAGATCGCAAGATAGATTGGTGGATGACGTCAGCACTAGAATCCAATATTGGTTTGAATGCGATCTGTCAGTTTGTTGGCGAATATTTAACAGAACTTCCTCAAGGATTAGGAACTGGATCGCTGTACGAAAACAATGTGCCATCTGCATTAAAGGTGCAAGATGGACACATTTTCATTTCATAGGAAAAGTAGGTTATTAGTACCTGTTTCGTTTTCCAAACCAAGCTTTTTTACCTTTGTTTGAAGCGGCAACAACTTTTTCTTCCTTGCTCGGTCTGCGCACTGCATCTTTTCTTCCCGGTCGATTATTCGAAGGCTTTTCCTTTTTAATCACCTCAAAAATTTGCATTGGGTACGCATGTCCTTCAATTACAGGAACTGATTGATGAATGATCTTTTCAATGTCCTTTAGATAAGCTTTCTCCTCATAATCACACAATGAAATGGCCTGACCACTCCGTCCTGCCCTACCGGTACGACCTATTCGGTGCACATACGTTTCAGGAATATTCGGAAGTTCATAATTTATAACCATTTCCATTTCTTCAATATCAATTCCTCTTGCAGCAATATCTGTTGCCACCATAACACGGATCGATTTATCCTTGAAGGCATTTAATGCGCGCTGACGATTATTTTGACTTTTATCGCCATGAATAGCATCTGCTTTTATTCCGCTTTTATTTAAAACCCGAGCTAATTTATCCGCACCATGTTTTGTACGCGTAAATACTAGAATCGAAGGAGCCGTTAACGCTGAAATAATATCTACAACAAGTGCATTTTTATTCCCTTTATCGACAAAATAAACAGATTGATTAATTAATTCAGCCGTTGAGGAAACCGGAGTAACTTCAACTTTAACTGGTTCAAACAAAATGGAGCCTGCTAATGCTAATATTTCTGGAGCCATTGTAGCAGAGAAAAACAAATTCTGTCTTTTCTCGGGTAACACGCGTAGGACCTTTCGAACGTCATTGATGAAACCCATGTCAAGCATTCGGTCAGCTTCATCCAAAACGAAAATTGAAATATACCGCAGATCTATAAAACCCTGGGCAATTAAATCGAGCAAGCGACCAGGTGTTGCGATCAATACATCGGTACCGTTTTTCAGCGCATTAACTTGGGGCTGTTGTCCGACACCACCAAAAATAACGAGTGACCGGACATTGAGGTATTTACCATACGTTTTGAAGCTCTCATCTATTTGGATCGCAAGTTCTCGTGTTGGTGTAAGGATTAACGCACTGATTTTCTTGCGTTCAGCTAATGGTTTTTGTTCCAATTTGTGTAAAATCGGCATGGCAAATGCGGCCGTTTTACCTGTTCCAGTTTGTGCACAACCAAGTACGTCGTTTCCATTCAGTACTGGAGGTATAGCTTGTTGTTGGATAGGTGTTGGTGAGGTGTACCCTTCTTCTTCTACCGCTTTTAGTATAGAAGGGTGCAAGTGTAATTCATTAAATTGCATGTATTTTTTTTAGCAGAAAAGCTATTGAGTTATCAAGATTCTTTCCATTATTAGGTGCAAATGTACGACAATTTACTAGTGATATCACGAAAGCCCAATCTACCGCGCGTTAAACGCACAAAAAAAGGACGCCCATAAGCGTCCTTTTTTAACGATATATTTTGGTTTTACTTGATCAACTTTGTGCGGTAAACTTTGCCATTCAAAACTACTTCTAACATGTAAACTCCAGCAGTTAATTTGCTTACATCAAAGGTCGATTTCAACGACCCATTCAGTTGTGATGAGAATACCCTTTTTCCGGAAGCATTTAATATTGAAATTGTTCCAGACGATTGTTCAGAGAAAAGCACTGTCAACTCATCTGTCATCGGATTAACGACTTTTAACTTGGATTCATCAATAGCTGTTAGGCTATTAACACTCAACATTACATGGTCATTGATTTCAATTGTATTATAATTTAATGATTTCTGGGAACAATAAACAACCAAGGCTAAACTGAAAAGACCATTTGCGTTTGCAGGAACATAATATGGAATAGTATAAGTGGAAACAACCATACCTAACGTATCCCACAAGGTCCACGTTGCAATTAATGTATCACCTAATTGAACAGAAGTCGTAAGTCCCGCAGCACCAACGTTTTGATAATCAATAGTACAATCCTCTACAGATGCAGTTGAAAGTACACCAGCCACAGGGGTTCCTGGAAAATTATTATTACTGAATATCAAAATGGAATCGGCCTGTGATGAAGAATCAAAAATGGTAACGTTTTCACATGCAACGCAACCGTTAGCATCGGTCACACAAACGGAATATGTACCGACACATAATGCATTTGGGTTAACAAATGCTCCACCACCACTCCACTGATAAGTAAATGGCCCTGTACCATTGACAACACTAGCCGCTGCTATTCCATCACAAGCAGTTGCAGTTGTTGCATCAGTTGTGTTCGTAATTAATCCAAGTCCTGCACATGGATTGGTTGTCCCATTTCCAACAGTGAATGTTACAGTAGATGAAATACCCTGGGATGTTGAATAGTTTACTATGTAAGACCCAGCACAGAGGTTGCCAACATAATTGCCTCCTTGTTGGATTACTGCTCCATTACTCATCCAAACTATAGATGTATATACAAATGATGAATCGAGCAATGCTGATCCGTCGCATGCAGATGGTCCAGATGTATTTTGAATATAAATAGGCTGTTGAGCAAACGATTGATTCGCAAACACACCAAATAATCCAATAAGCAGAATAAGAATTAATTTCATACGATTGATTTTTGCTTGACGAAGATAGAAAAAATAGTTAAAATCATGAAAGTTGAGTTATTCGCTTCAATCCAATTCGCTTGCGAACTATATCTACTTCAACCACTTGCACAGAAACATGGTCGTGCAATGAAATGATGGTGGTGGGGTCTTCGACATAACTATCCGACAAATTGGATTTATGTATCAACCCATTTTCCTTGATTCCGATATTAACGAATGCGCCAAAAGCTGTGACATTTGTAACGATTCCTCGCAAACGCATACCGATCTGCACATGTTCTATTGACTTTATTCGTTCATCAAACTCCAATATTTTAGCACTTCCTCTTGGATCGCGGCCGGGCTTTTTTAATTCTTCAACGATGTCATTAAACGTAAACGCATCAACACTTGAAAAATCTTCGGCATTCAAACTATTCAATACCTCTTGGTTTCCAATTAATTCGCTTAATGAAAGATTACGGCCTTTTGCAATCTGCTCTACAACAGCATAACTTTCGGGGTGAACAGCTGAATTATCCAGCGGTTGTATACCATTCCGAATACGTAAAAATCCGGCGGCCTGCTCAAACGCTTTATCTCCCAATCGCGGTACTTTTTTGAGCTCTTTTCTCGATTTGAACGGTCCATTTTCTTTGCGGTACTCAACCACTTTTTCAGCCAATTGCGGACCTAATCCAGAAACGTAACCCAATAAGTAAGGTGATGCCGTATTCAAATCAACACCAACTGCATTCACACTTGAAATAACCACATCATCCAATGATTTCTTAAGCTCTGTTTGGTTCACTTCGTGTTGGTACTGTCCAACTCCAATTGATTTTGGATCAATTTTAACCAATTCTGCCAAGGGGTCCATTAGTCGTCTGCCTATTGAAACGGCACCACGAACAGTTACATCGTAATCTGGAAATTCTTTTCGCGCAATCGGACTTGCGGAATAAATGGAAGCACCGTCTTCACGAACAACATAAACGGCAAGTTCCTTGCTAAATCGTATGCGTTGAATGAATTGTTCCGTTTCTCTTCCGGCTGTTCCGTCTCCAATGGCAACCGCATCAATTTTGTAAGCTTCTACTAATTGTGCAATTTTTGCTTGTGCTTGGCTCCATTCTTTTTGAGGCGGATGGGGAAAAATTGTAGTATTGTTAAGCAGATTTCCTTCTTCATTGAGGCAAACCACTTTACAACCTGTTCTGAATCCAGGATCAATGGCTAATATCCGTTTATTCCCGAGTGGAGCAGCCAGTAGTAGCTGCCTTAAATTTTTCGCAAACACACGAATTGCGGCTTCATCCGCTTTTTCTTTTGCTATATTAAGGGCCTCATTTTCAATCGAAGGGAGTAAAAGACGTTTGTACGCATCCTTCACCGCATCTTTAACAAAACCGCCTATTTCATCGTTGGATTTCACAAATATCCGATTGAGTTGCTCAAGTGCTTCTTCAGCTTCAGGTTGAACTTTCAACGAAACTATCCCCTCATTGTGCGCCCTGTAAATAGCTAAAAAACGGTGGGAAGGACATCGGTATAATGGCTCTGAAAAATCAAAGTAATCCGCATATTTAGCACCTTCAGCTTCCTTACCCTTGACTAACTTAGTTTGAATTACTGCTTTTCGCTCTATCAACTGACGCAAGCGCGCTCGTGCATGCAACTGTTCATTTACCCATTCAGCAATAATATCGTTTGCACCCTGAAGGGCCATTTCTTCATCGAGTACCTCACCTTTAACAAAAGATGCGGCTAGTCGTTCTAACTGTCCTCCTCGCTGAGACATGATCATTTTTGCTAAAGGTTCCAGCCCTAGTTTTCGCGCTTTTTCTCCTCGTGTAAGTCTTTTTTGCTTGAAGGGTAAATAAAGGTCTTCAAGTTCAATTGAATCGAAACAATTTTTAATTTTCTCCTCTAATTCAGGGGTAAGTTTTCCCAATTCCTGAATTTGTGAAAGAATTGTTTTCTGACGAGCAACCATGGTGTCAAACCGTTGGGCTACATCACGTATTGCCGCAATTTGCACTTCATCTAACCCGCCTGTGTGCTCCTTTCTATACCGAGCAATAAAAGGAACTGTGGATCCCTCCGCAAGTAATCGAAGCGTTCGATCAATGTTCTTTTCAGGGAGTGCAAGGCTTTTAACGCAATAAGTCAGTTGATTCATCTGCAATACATTTAGGTTGCAAAACTGCTAAAATCATTAGGTATCTGCAACCATTCATTGAACCCCCATCAATCTTCATTTTCAAACGAAAAATAGGTGTAGCAACAAGAATAATGTATCTTTCGGCCTCAAAATCAATAAGATGAATAAATTTTTACTGCTATTTATTCCTTTACTATTCGCTTTTTGCTTGGCAAAATACAGTGAAATTGGAACAGCCAGTTACTACGGAAATTCACTGGAAGGGAGACGAACAGCATCCGGTGAGATTTTTCGACAAGATAGTTTAACTGCAGCGCATAAAACGTTAAAATTTGGAACCTTAGTCCATGTAAAAAACTTGAAAAATGATTCAGTTGTAATCGTTAAAATAAATGATCGACTTCCTCGGAGTTCTTCTCGAATAATCGACTTATCTTTAC
>CANHQC010000068.1 GCA_947462695.1 Flavobacteriales bacterium
GTAAAAAACAACCTCATATTCCACCGAAACGGACTGCTTGGAAAATGGTTACTTACATATCGTCCCACGCTTCTCACCCGACCGTTTTCAATTGATTTAATGCCTCATCGATTTGAGTCGTAGGCAACAAACAGGTTCCATTGTAACACACAAAAATAGTGGTCTCATGTTCAACCGATTTTCCTTCAGCAATAGGCAAATCACACGTTTTTCCTCCTGCGAAAACTGCCGCAACGTGGTAATTTCTGCGTAGTTCACGTAACCGTTCTACTGCCTGTTCACCAATGACAATCACTTCGCAATAAGACGAAGTCATCCAAACGAGTAATTGTGCCCAATTGGAATACCCTGAACCGTATCGCTCCATTCCATCATAGACATTCGCCAATTGCTGTCGTGACATGGCTAACCAGTTTTCGTTTCGGTAAAAATGCCCAAGTTTCCAAAGGTTTTTTGCCATGACCGAGTTGCTTGATGGCATGACATTGTCGTTGATCTCCATTTTACGGGCGATCAAACGTGAATCACGTCGTGTATAGAAGAACATGCCACTGTTTTCATCAAAGAAATGTTCAATTGTGTATTCCACTAATTGCTTTGCATCATCCAACCACTGTTGATCAAACGTGGCTTCGTACAAACGAATGAATGCTTCAATGGTACACGCATAATCCTCTAGAAATCCAGAGATGGACGAAACGCCTTGTTTATGTGTTCGATACAAACTACCGTCCGATTGCCATTGAACATCTTTGATCCAGCGGCCCGTGCGAAGTGCGAAAAACAAATACGACTCTTCTCCAGTCGAGATATAGGAATCAATAAGTCCTTGACAAGTTAGTGCGTTCCATGATGTCAGGCATTTATCATCGATTCCGGGACGAATGCGTTCAGCACGTATGGCAAGTAATCGGTCATTCCATCCGTCAACCTTTCGGTGTACATCTGATACATCCCACCCTTTTGATTGAGCAAATGCAGCATCTGTTACAGAACGTAACAGAATGTATTTTCCATCTTCCCAATATCCGCGCTGTCCGATGCTGTAATAATCTTTTAACCACGCATTTTCTCCATCAATTAGTCGCTCAAGTTCAGATGCCGTCCAGCAATAAAACTTCCCTTCTTCCCCTTCACTGTCCGCGTCGAGTGCTGCCATGTATGCTCCATTTCCTGAATGCATTTCACGTTCTAACCAGTCGACGGTCTGTTTAATTAACCGCGAAAAAGTTGGGTCATTCGTAACGGAAAAAGCGGCTGCATAAACCGATAACAGTTGACCATTGTCGTACAGCATTTTTTCAAAGTGAGGGACTTTCCACAACATGTCTACAGCATAACGCGCAAATCCACCACCAACCTGGTCGTAGATTCCACCTTGAGCCATTTTGTTTAACGAAAGTAATGTATGTTCCATCGCTCGTTCGTGATCAAACCGAATTGCGTATTGCAGCAAAAACGCATAGTTCGACGGCAATGGGAACTTAGGAGCCTTGCTGTCACCACCTTCCATGCGATCAAATTGATGCGCCCAACGCAGGACTAATTCGTGCAACTTTTCTTCATCGAATGGCTCTAATGGAGCGGGCGTTGTGATCAGTTCACTTTGTTGAATGCCTTCATGCAATCGCTCAGCATATTCTTCCGCACGATCTTTATCTGTTGTAAATGTGTGGTGAAGCGACCGTAAAATATGCATCCATTGTTCTTTAGGGAAATAGGTCCCTCCATAAATTGGTCGACCATCTGGTAAGGTGAAACAATTCAATGGCCACCCTCCTTTTTGCGTCATGAGTTGAACAGCCGTCATGTACACCTGGTCAACATCTGGTCGTTCTTCCCGATCGACTTTAATGGCAATGAAATGTGTATTCATCAATTCAGCCACTTCTTCGTCCTCAAAACACTCGTGTTCCATCACGTGGCACCAATGGCAAGCAGAATACCCACTGCTCACTAGAACCAATTTATTCTCCCGTTTTGCACGTTCAAACACCTCATCTGACCACGCTTCCCAATTAACCGGATTGTGCGCGTGTTGCAGCAAGTAAGGTGATGATTCCTTGATTAATGCATTGGTGAATTTTTCCATAGTACAAAAGTAACCAATTGGTCACGAAGCTGAGGAGAACTTAGAGACAAGTAAACGATGAAAAAGAAATGAGAGCTGAGAAAATTAGAACTGAGAGCCTAGAGCTTAGAGCCTAGAGCCGTTTGAACCTCGAACTAATCAAACTCTATTTCCTCTTTTTTCTCTTGTTCAGACTGTTGCTTCCAGGTATTTAATTTGGATTTGATTTTCGTGTCTTTTTGCGGTTTAGACTGTGGAGTGGGTTCCTGCTTTTTCGGTTGTGAACTCGTGTTGTTTCCGCCGAATTCGATAATAATTTCCTCCTTTGGTTTACTAACGGGTTGGTATTGCTTCACGCTAGTGTCGTTCTTGAAAAGTCCAAATTCTGACTTCAGCATGGACCGTACATTGGCGGCTTCTGCCTCTCGATTTTCTTTGGCCTGTTCTTTACGCGATGCTTTGTCCCAGATAATTGTTGGATTATCCATTGGTCCAGTCATGCGCAAATACACCCGCATTCCGGTTCCATCATCGATTTCTTGGCCAAATTCTGATGCTTGTCGTTCCTTTAAATCACGGAATCGAAATGCCAAACGGTAATCGACTCTGTTTTCAAATGTATGTGTACCGGATGCCTCGATATCCAAGGCATTCGATTGAATGGTCATCAACGGAATTTCCAATCGCCCGTTGCGGATGGTGAATGTGTTTTCTAACGTCTCGAAGGATAAATCCAAAAGCTTTCTTTCCAATCCGGCAATATTCTCTTTACCGATGATCAGTTTTGCTGAAGCATTTGTTTTAAGGCTTTCCGTAATCGACTTGAACGCATCCACGTTTTTAAGTCGACCATCGGTAATTTTCAAGTAAACCTGCGCAATTATCGACTTCGAAATAACACCTGATCGCAAATCAAACGGCGCTTCAAATGCCACTTTCGCTTGTGCTTTTCCAAAAACGTTATTCTCATTGATTGCTTCCTGCTGAAAATTGTTCCACTCGCGAAACAATGATTTGAATTGAATATTATCGGACGCCGCATGCGTGGAAATATGGAAAATTTCAGGTGCCCGCTCTTCTATCGTGAGATCCGCATTGACTTGTGCTCCTGCTGTTTTTAAGCGCAAGGAAGGGAAATAGAACCGTCTTTTCGCGTAATTCATGTTGCCCTCTAACTCTTGAAATTCATGGTTTTCATAGGAAAGCTGCCCTACATTCAAGTAGACCCGTGCATCTATGTTTTCTGGTAACACAAAACTTCTACCGTCCTGAATTTTTTCTTCTTTTGTAGATGTTCCTAGATCTTGCACATCAATATTACGGCTGCGAATATCCACATCTGCATTGAGGTTGCCATTCCGTTTAAAATACCCCACAATATTTCTAAATACCCCATTTAAGCGTAAATCTGTTCGGTTGATCGTGACGCGTACATCATGAATTCCAGCTTCGTCGTTACGTAAATAAAACAGCCCATTGGCGTTTTTAAATGTGCGTTTATCGCCTTCAAGCTTGACGCTCACCTCGCGCAACTCCAATTCTCCCTCACATTGTTTGATGGTATAATCGAGCGACTCATTCGGCTGAACCTCAGTTTGAACGTCAAAATCAGCAAACAACCCAATGTTTCCGCCTACTTGCTCTATATGTGGCAAACGGAACAACGCATGAAGCATCTTTAAATTCAATGCGCCTCTCGCCTGACCTTGGAATCGGGGTTGATCGAAATGAGTCAACAGCAGGTTGCCAGCAAACGGACCTCCAATCGTTTGGAAACGAACACCGGTAAGTTTCAAGTACTCTTTATCCGCACCGCCTTTGTTGCTGTATGTGCCTTTTAACGAAATATTCCGAAGTTTTAGCTTGCGCTCTGGCTCGGTGATTTCACCTTTTTGAATGCCAAAATCGCATTGGATTTGAACCGGATCAGTTGCCGAATTTGTACCATTCAACCGCAAATCGAACTGTACGTTTCCTTTTCCCTCAAAGCGTTTAACGTCTTCCACCTCATCGAGTGAAAACTGATTGACCAATTCCACCAATTGAATATCCTTAGCCCGAAAAGCAAAATCAAGTGTATCCGGTGTCACTTTCCCGCTCAATTCAAAAGGTAGATTGGAAACAAACACACGTGCGTTTGGAATGGCAATTTCATCTTTGGTATTGTCCACATTCAAATCAATATCGAATGCGAGCTGTTTATCAGTCAACAAATTAACTTGACCACTTTTGGCAGCTTTTACATGCAGGCGACTTGCAGCGTGCAGCACGAAGGATGACGAACTGAAATCTCCTTGCAAGGACAGATCCTCCACAGCCGTTTCATACACTTGACTTGTTGCTTCATTCGAATAATTGACAGCCACATTTGTGAGGTCGACCTGTTGCAATTGAAATGCAACGTTTGAGGAAGTGCTGTCCTCCGATTCTTTAAATATGGAATAATTGTTCTCTCCTTTTTCATTGATTCGGATGTTCAATTTTCCTGGTGCAACAGCGATAGATTTTACAGAATACTGCTCGTTCCAGACATCTTTCGCGTTGAATTTTAATCGAATTTGTTCACTGTATAAAAGTGTATCAGTTGAATTAGCTCCAGCTAGTGCATCTTGAATGAAGACTTCGTTAAAATCTACTGAAACATAAGGAAAAGTACTCCAAAACGTTAGATCTACCTCTTTAACCGCAACTTTGGCATTCAAGTGGCGATTGACTTCTTTTACCACATACCCAATGATCTCGTCTTTGAAAAAATAGAGTCCGCCGGAAATTAGCAAAAACAACGACAACACAATTCCAAGGAACCACTTCAATCCTGTTATAATCCTTGCTTTCATCGTACTAACAAAGTTAACGCGTCGCATGTTGAATCGGCCAACGGGATATATAACTTATTAACCGAATGTTGTTACAAGGATCGCTTAAAATAGCTTACTCAAAAATTAATCTTGTTGCCAGAACCAATCGACATTTACATGTGTTTTTCATATAATTCTTCGAAAGAAGCAAATTAGACCATATAGGAAACATTAAATTTGCAATCCATTAAACGCATTAAAAAACATGAACTGTCAATTTATTCAGGAAGAAACGCAGTACCTGAGAAATGATCTAAAAAACCACAAGGTTTATGCGGCAATGAGCAGTATGGAAGGTATACGTTCATTCATGGAGGCACATGTTTTAGCTGTTTGGGACTTTATGTCACTTGTAAAAAGTTTACAACGCCATTTCACCACTGTTGATGTTCCTTGGGTGCCTAAGTCGAACCCAAAACTGGCTCGATTTATCAATGAAATTGTGCTTGGTGAAGAAAGTGATGTCAACGAATTGGGCGAATACAGTAGCCACTTCAAGATGTATTTGGACGCCATGGAGCAAATTGGTGGAGATAGCTCAAAAATCCATCAGTTTTTAACTCAACTTCACGAGACAAAATCTGTTTCATCAGCGCTTGATTCCATAGATTGTGATGACCGGATTAAAGCATTCGTTCACTTTACCTTTGACGTGATTCATAGCAATCAACCGCACCTTATTGCGTCCGTCTTCACTTTTGGTCGTGAAGATATTATTCCTGAATTGTTTTTGTCCATTCTTCAGTCGTCTGATGTCGATCACGCGCAGTATTCCAAACTTAAGTATTACCTCGATCGCCATGTTGAAGTTGATGGAGATGAACACGGACCTTTATCTTTGTTAATGGTATCTGAATTGTGCGGACAGGACAACCAAAAATGGATAGAAGCAGCCAACGTGGCTAAAAGCGCACTGGAACACCGTATATTTTTGTGGGATGCAATTCATGAGAAAATTTCGGCAACGAATGCCATGAACTAAGTGCTTACTACATCCTTTACCCAATAGATGGTTAAAGGTGTTTTATTTGCCGTTTCAAAAACGGTTACCTTTGAACAAATACCAAACTATGCAGTACCTACTTCCGCATGCAGATCTTGACCTGTATTTCAATGACGGTCAATTTGCTTTAGACACGCAAAAACAACTTGCCAAGGACTTTGCACAGTTTCATTTGTACTTTGACGACAGCTTTACTGCCGAACCTTTCCAACTCCAACGTATCCAAGTAGCCATTGCAGATCTGTTGGTTGAATTGATGAAAGAAGGCGAAACACGACTTCTTCAGTTACTCTACACGATTGATTTACCTGAAAAAGAGTTTTTACACCTCACCACAGAACCTGAGTTTTTACAGCTCATGAGCGAGCGCATATTACTCAGAGAAGCCTACAAGGTGTTTTTAAGACGGAAATTCAGTACGTAACAGTCAAATCTCGGTACGCTCAGCTACCGCTGACCACTCGATTTGACCTGTTGTGTGCATCGCTGATTACTCGATTTGACTAGTAATTAAAACTGATGATTATTTGTTCCTTAACAAGCAAATCGAGTATCAGCCGAAGGCTGATGTATCGAGATTTGCATTAACAGGTCTCGTTGTTCGTCATTTCCAAGCTTGAAAATGTGTGAACCGTAGATTGCGAACCCATTTTTCTCATAAAACCGAATGGCTTTTGGGTTGTGCTCCCATACGCCCAGCCAAATCCGCTCAATTCCATGATCATGAGCTAATTCGAATGCTTTGTCGAGCAATTTTTGTCCTACTCCACTTCCTTGAACACGCTGATTTATGTAAATACGTTCGATTTCCAATCCTTCAACAGAATAGTTGATTTTCAAATAACCTACAATTTCCCCCGGAAGTTCGGCAAAATAAAAGACAGAACGTGGATCTTCAAGTTCTTCAGCTAATCTATCCACTGTCAAATTTTTCTCAAGGTAAAGCTGCATGTTTTCTATTGAATTGTCTTTGGCAAAGGTTTCAAAAAACGTACGTTCTGAAATTACTTGAAGCTCAAGTAGTTCATTCGGTGTGACAGGACGGATTGTATATATCTCTTTTGATTGCAACGAATATGCGCTGAAAATAACCTGTTCAAAAGTACACAAATGTGATGTTAGAAGGAAGGATATACCTTTTACATTCTTTCCCTATCTTCGCTTATGCGCTCACTACTGCTTGTTTTAGCCATTTTAGTCAATTATTCGTGTCCTTTTGCCCAAGATGAACTGCGGTTGAACGAGCGCAAAGTCATTGCCTCGCACAACAGTTATAAAAAACGGCCTGATCAAAAAGTGTTGCGCTTACTTTCTAAGGTGAAAAAACAATTGGGACCGGAAAACGATCCGTCACAGCTGGATTATGGTCACGTTTCCCTGCCTATTCAATTTGACTCATTTGCCGTTCGCGGAATTGAAATTGACCTCTACAATGATCCAATTGGCGGGCATTATACTCGTCGTCGGATTAATTTATTTCTGTCGGGATTGCGCCAGCGAAGTAATCGGGAAGTCATGGACAAACCTGGATTTAAAGTGTTGCATATTGCAGACGTCGATTACGAAACCAACTACTTGACTTTTCGCCAGGTATTAGAAGAATTGAAATCGTGGAGTTTGAAGCATCCGGGTCACGATCCTATTTTTGTCAACATCGAACCAAAAGCTGACGGACCGGGAACGTTTTCCAAGGCCTTGCGTTTCTTCGGATTTAAAGCGAGTATTCCGTACGATTCACTTGCCTTTTGCGCACTTGATGAAGAAATTCGGTCTGTTTTACCCGAAAACATGTGCTTTACCCCTGCTGATTTGCGTGCATCTTTTTCCTCCGTAAAAGAACGATTGCTTACAAGCGGCTGGCCATTCATGAGCGAATTGGCTGGAAAGTTCATTTTCATCTTAGATGGCAAAGGCGACCAATACGAACGTTTTTCACCAACACACCTGCTCTTCACTTACGGCTCGCCATCGTCTGATGAGACAGCTTTTGTGATCCGAAACGAGCCGAGAGGACATGAAGTAGAAATCGCAGAGCTTGCAAAAATGTACATCGTACGTACGCGCTCAGATGCAGGTACGCACGAATCCAGAACCAACGATTACAGCCGCTTCAATGCCGCCAAACGCTCGGGTGCGCAAATCATCTCAACGGATTATTACAAGCCCGACGTCAGGTGGAGTGAGTATAAGGTGGGGTTGTAGACCATGTTATTAATTGATAGTATGCTTGATTTAAACCTCTAAATAAAAACTAAATCTATCCCATATTCTTATTTTTGCAACTCCTGGTCCCATAGTTCAAGGGATAGAATAGAAGTTTCCTAAACTTTAGATACAGGTTCGAGTCCTGTTGGGACCACTCTGATCAAAGCACTGCCCGAAGGACAGTGCTTTAGTTTTTTGAAACGAATCCAAGTGCTTGCACTTGAGTGAGTTGCAAAATAACTAAAGCATAACCGAACGCAGTGAGGAGTGCGTTGATCCACTGCACGTTGTTGCGAAGGTCCATGCGAAGCATAGTCCTGTTGGGACCACTAAAACAGAGTGAGAGTGAAGTGCGAGAGCGCTGAAACTCCACTCTGTTTTACTTCGCACTCACATCTTGTCCCGATACTTCGGGGCTCCTTATCGCTCTTTTCTTTATAAATCCCATTCTACGACTTCTTTCAAATCCTTTAAAAAGTTAGATATTTCCGACCTTTCGCCCACTTCCCCTAAAAAGCTCCGTAGACAAGGGCTTTTTTACTTTTTAACGTCTCTTTTATTTTTGCATTTATCAAACTTAATGATTCTATATCGCCGATTAAAGCGTGATAATTTATGGATATATCCTTAAAATAAATTTGTTTATTTCAGGCAATAGCCTTAATTTTGATTTATTATTTTAGGTTATAGCCTTATGA
>CANHQC010000069.1 GCA_947462695.1 Flavobacteriales bacterium
ACTTCTAAAAAGGTAACGCTTTCAGATTCAGTTTTTGGTATCGAACCAAATGATCACGCAATTTACTTAGATGTTAAGCAGCACTTGGCGAATCGTCGTCAAGGAACGCATAAAGCAAAAGAAAGAGCAGAAATATCTGGATCTACGAAAAAAATTAAGAAACAAAAAGGAACTGGTGGTGCACGTGCTGGTAGTATCAAATCTGGTACGCGTGTAGGTGGTGGACGTATCTTCGGCCCAAGACCAAGAAACTACCATTTCAAGTTGAATGTTAAGTTGAAAAGATTGGCAAGAAAATCAGCATTTTCTTACAAAGCTCAAAATGAATCTATCATGGTGCTTGAAGATCTTAATTTCGACGCAGCTAAAACAAAAGATTTTAAATCGTTGTTGGCAGCATTGAAACTTGAGAACGAAAAAGTTCTTATGATTTTAGGAAGCCAAAATGACAATGTTTATTTGTCATCACGTAACCTTGGAAGAGTTAAAGTCGTTACAGCTGATTCAGTTAATACATTTGATGTATTAAACGCGAAGAAAGTTGTATTGGCAGAGAGTTCAATTGAAGTAATCGAAAAGATTCTAAACTAATTGATGATGAAAACAATTATCAAAAAGCCAATCATCTCAGAAAAAGCAACTGGAACGAGTGAGAAATTCAACCGTTTTACTTTTGCAGTAGATAGAAAAGCAAATAAAATAGAAATTAAAAATGCTGTCGAGAAGATGTATGGTGTCAGTGTAACTGAAGTTCGTACAATGAATTATGGCGGTGGTAAATCCTCTGTTAAGTATACTAACAAAGGTATCGTTGAGCAACCAAGTAAACTATGGAAAAAAGCTGTAGTTACTGTTGCAGTAGGAGAAACGATTGATTTATTTAATAATTTTTAAGCAGTTGACTAATGAGTCTTAAAAAATTCAAGCCTATAACTCCAGGGCAAAGACACAAGATCAACAGTGATTATTCTGAAATTACCACGAATAAGCCTGAAAAGAGCTTAGTGGCAAGTAAGAAGAGATCTGGAGGTCGAAACAATGATGGTCGTATGACCATGAGATACATCGGTGGTGGACACAAACAAAAGTACCGTGTAATCGATTTCAAACGCGATAAGCAAGATGTGCCAGCTACGGTGAAAAGCATCGAGTACGATCCGAATCGTACAGCGAACATTGCATTATTGTACTACGCTGATGGTGAAAAACGTTACATCATCGCACCAAACGGATTAAAAGTTGGTGATGTGGTTGTATCGGGCAAAACTGCTGCTCCGAATGTTGGAAATGCACTTTTATTAGCGGATATTCCTCTTGGAACGGTAATTCATAACATTGAATTAAAGCCAGGAAAAGGTGGAGCAATTGCTAGAGGTGCAGGAACATACGCTCAATTGAATGCACGTGACGGTCGTTATGCTATCGTGAAAATGCCTTCAGGTGAAACACGTATGATCTTAACGACATGTATGGCAACAATTGGTTCTGTTTCGAATGCTGAACATAATCTTGTTGTATCTGGCAAGGCTGGTCGTTCGCGTTGGTTAGGAAGACGTCCACGAGTTCGTGGTGTTGTAATGAACCCGGTAGATCACCCGATGGGTGGTGGTGAAGGACGTAATGCCGGTGGACATCCACGTTCACGTAACGGTATGCCAGCTAAAGGATTCAAGACACGTTCTAAGAAGAAGTATTCAGATAAGTTCATCATCGAAAGAAGAAAAAAATAAGTAGGATATGAGTCGTTCGTTGAAAAAACCACCTTTTGTTCACTATAAGTTGCAAAAACGAGTGGATGAGGCACAGGCCTCAAATAGTAAAGCGGTGATCAAAACATGGTCTCGTGCTTCTACTATTACTCCGGACTTCGTTGGTTTAACCTTCGCAGTTCACAATGGGAATAAGTTCATTCCAGTATTTGTTACAGAAAACATGGTAGGTCACAAACTAGGTGAATTTTCACCTACACGTAACTTCCGTGGACATGCTGGAAACAAAAAGGATAAAAAGAGATAATAAATAGTCACAAAGTCATGGGTGCTAGAAAAAGACTAAGAGCCGAACAATTAAAGGAAAACAAACAATTTGTTGCTATTGCACGATTGAATGATTCTCCAATTGCTCCAAGAAAGATGAGGTTAGTTGCAGACCTTGTAAGGGGAGTTGAAGTAAACAAAGCTCTAAACATATTGCAACACAACGCGAAAAGTGCAGCTCTTCCGCTTTCCAAATTGCTTCGCTCTGCGATTGCCAATTGGGAACAAAAAAACGAAGGCAAGAATATTGAAGACGAGAAACTAGTAGTAAAGTCTATTGAAGTAGGCGGTGGTGCTATGTTGAAGCGAATTCAAGCAGCTCCTCAAGGTAGAGCGCACAGAGTAAGAAAAAGATCAAACCACGTGACCATTATTGTTGATGGTGCTAAATAAGGAAGGATAACATGGGACAAAAAACAAATCCAATAGGAAATAGACTTGGTTTCATCCATGGATGGGAGTCTAACTGGTATGGAGGAGACGATTACCGTGATAAGATTGTTGAAGACGATCAAATCCGTAAGTACCTCAACGCACGTTTGTCACGAGCAAGTATCGCTAAAATCATCATCGAGCGAACACTGAAATTAGTTACTGTTACTATTAACACAGCTAGACCAGGTGTAATTATCGGTAAAGGTGGTCAAGAAGTTGATAAACTAAAAGAAGAATTAAAAAAACTCACTAAGAAAGAGATCCAAATCAACATTTTCGAGGTAAAACGTCCTGAATTGGATGCTCGTTTAGTTGCAGATGGGATTGCACGTCAGTTAGAGGCGCGTATTTCTTTCCGAAGAGCAATAAAAATGGCAATCGCGAGCACAATGCGCATGGGAGCAGAAGGGATCAAAGTTAAGATTTCTGGTCGTTTGAATGGTGCAGAAATGGCGAGAACCGAGATGTACAAAGATGGACGTACTCCGTTACATACGTTCAGAGCTGACATCGATTATGCAGTTTCCGAAGCACATACTACGTATGGCCGTTTGGGTATCAAAGTGTGGATATGCAAGGGTGAAGTTTACGGAAAACGCGATCTTTCTCCTAATGTGGGAATGGCAGCATCCGCGGCAAAATCAGGAGCTGCTCCAGGAGGACCACGTAAACCAATGGGAGCAAAGAGAAAGAAAAAATAATAGGACAGTAAAATTTTTAAAAGATGTTACAGCCAAAAAGAACCAAATTTAGAAGAGTTCAGAAGAGCCGAAACAGAGGTATGGCCCAAAGAGGTAGTACGATCGCGTTTGGTTCCTTCGGACTAAAAACATTGGAGCCCGGATGGATCACATCACGCCAGATTGAAGCTTCTCGTATCGCCGTTACTCGTTACATGAAGCGTGAAGGAAAGGTGTGGATCAGAATTTTCCCGGACAAACCGGTAACCTCTAAGCCGGCAGAAGTCCGAATGGGTAAAGGTAAGGGTGCTCCAAGTCACTGGGTAGCTGTTGTTAAACCAGGTCGTATAATGTTCGAAGCGGATGGCGTACCATACGAAATCGCTAAAGAAGCAATGCGTCTGGCAGCACAGAAATTACCAGTGAAATGTAAGTTCGTAGTCAGAAACGACTATGTTATACCTGAGAAATAGTAAAACAATATGAAGCAGCAAGAAATCACAAAAATGTCAGTTGAAGACGTGAAAAAGCGAATTACCGATTTTTCAGAACAACTGGTGAAAATGAAATTGACACACGGTGTCGCTCCAATGGAGAATCCACTTCAAATTCGCCACTTGAGAAGAACAATCGCTCGTTTGAAGACCGAAATGACCAAACGTGAAGCACAGGCTTAGTTGCTTGTTTAATTAGACATTTGCTTGACATGGAAAAGCGTAATTTAAGAAAAGATCGAATCGGAATAGTAACCAGCGACAAAATGCAAAAGTCAATTGTCGTAGCCGTTGAGCGTAAGGTGAAACACCCGAAGTACGGAAAGTTCGTTAAAAAAACTACTAAATTTGTCGCCCACGACGAAAACAACGATTGTAATATCGGTGATACAGTTCGAATTATGGAGACACGTCCTTTGAGTAAATCAAAGAACTGGAGATTAGTAGAGATTATTGAAAGAGCTAAATAATTTTTAGTAATGATACAAACAGAATCAAGACTTGCAGTAGCAGACAACTCAGGAGCGAAAGAGGTGTTGGTGATCCGTGTACTCGGAGGAACCAAGCGTCGATATGCTTCTGTAGGTGATAAAATTGTCGTTGCTGTGAAGAGCGCAATGCCCTCTGGTGCCGTCAAGAAGGGAACGGTAGCTAAGGCAGTGATTGTTAGAACCAAAAAAGAGGTACGTCGTGCCGATGGTTCTTACATCCGATTTGATGATAACGCATGTGTTATCTTAAATCAGGCAGGGGAAATGAGAGGTACCCGTATTTTTGGACCAGTTGCTCGCGAGTTGCGTGAAAACAACTACATGAAGGTTGTTTCACTAGCTCCTGAGGTACTTTAAATGAGTGGAAGTTATGCAACAGAAATTACACATTAAAGTAGGAGATACCGTGAAGGTTATTAGCGGTGAATCTAAGGGACAAGAAGGACAGGTAATGTCAATTGACCGTAAGAAAATGCGTGCTATTATCGGTGGTGTTAACCTCGTAAAAAAGCATGCGAAGCCAAGTGCTTCGGACCCTCAGGGTGGAATTGTGGAAAAAGAAGCTGGAATTCACGTTTCCAACCTAATGATCGTATCCAAAGGAGAGGCTACTCGAATTGGTCGTAAAATGGATAAGAATGGAAAGTTAGTACGTTATTCTAAAAAAACAGGGGAGGAGATTAAGTAATGAGCTACACACCGAGACTTAAAGAAAAATATCAGTCGGAGATCATTTCTCAATTGACTGAGAAGTTTGGTTACAAGACGGTAATGCGTGTACCCAAACTGTCAAAAATTGTATTGAGCCAAGGAATGGGTGATGCAGTTGCTGATAAAAAGCTTATTGATAGCGCCGTTGCTGATCTTTCCCGAATTGCTGGACAAAAGGCAGTGACTACAATTTCGAAAAAAGATATTTCTAATTTCAAATTGAGAAAAGGAATGCCTATCGGAACAAAAGTTACGCTTCGTGGCGAGAAAATGTACGACTTTCTAGATCGTCTTTTATCAGTTTCACTTCCAAGAACACGTGACTTCCGTGGAATAAACCCGAAAGGTTTTGACGGACGTGGAAATTTCAACCTTGGAATTAAAGAACATATCATTTTCCCGGAAATTGATATCGATAAAGTAAATCGAATTTTAGGAATGGATATCACGTTTGTGACAACTGCTGAGAATGATGAAGAAGCAAAAGCTTTATTAGATGCATTTGGATTCCCATTTATAAAAAAATAATAGGAAATGGCAAAAGAATCAATGAAAGCGCGAGAGCGCAAAAGAGAGAAAATGGTAGCGAGATACGCAAAAAAGCGTGAGGAGTTAACCAAAATACTAAAGTCGACCGATGCTTCTGAAGAAGTTCAAGCAGCAAAGTGGGATGCGATGATGGCTATACAAAAATTGCCTGCGAATTCATCTAAAATCCGTGTCCACAATCGATGTGGTTTAACGGGTCGACCTAGAGGCTATATGCGTCAGTTTGGTCTCTCTCGTGTAACTTTCCGTGAAATGGCTTTAGCTGGTAAAATACCAGGAGTGAAAAAAGCAAGTTGGTAATTAAGAAGAGATTAAGACTATGAACACAGATCCAATAGCAGATTTCTTAACCAGAATCCGTAACGCAAGTTCGGCTGGTTTGAAAATGGTCGAAATCCCAGGTTCAAATGTAAAACGTGCAATGACGCACATTTTATTTGATCAAGGGTATATCACCAATTATAAGTTTGAAGACGATGAAAAACAAGGCGTAATTAAGATTGCCTTGAAATACAACCCATCCACAAAAGTTCCTGCAATTACAAAATTGCAACGCGCTTCTCGCCCGGGATTAAGAAAGTACAGTAGTGCTACTGAAATGCCGCGCGTATTGAACGGATTAGGAATTGCAATCGTCTCTACTTCGAAAGGTTTGATTACAGACAAAGAAGCAAGAAGAGAAAACGTAGGTGGCGAAGTCCTTTGCTACGTGTATTAATTTTTAAGTAAGTAAAAATGTCAAGGATAGGTAAATCCCCAGTTAACATCCCGAGTGGAGTTGATGTAAAGTTAGACGGTAATGTGATTACTGTTAAGGGTCCTAAAGGACAGTTAACACAAGAAATTGATTCATGTGTAACACTTTCTATTGAGGACAATACGATAACTTTCAGCCGCGAATCAGACGCACCTTCTCATAGAGCTAAACACGGTTTGTACCGTGCGTTAATTCAAAATATGGTGGTTGGCGTTTCAGAAGGGTATAAGAAGGAATTAGAAATTATTGGAGTAGGATACCGAGCAAATGCTGCAGGTCAGCAATTAGAACTTGCTCTTGGTTATTCCCATGCCATCGTAATGGAAATTCCTTCAGAAATTAAGGTATCTGCAGAAACCCAAAAGGGTAAGGCACCAATTGTAACGTTGGAATCATTCGACAAACAATTGTTAGGTCAAGTTGCTGCCAAAATTCGCTCTCTTCGTAAACCAGAACCATACAAAGGTAAAGGTATCCGTTTCGTGGGTGAAGATATTCGAAGAAAAGCAGGTAAGTCTGCAGGTAAAAAATAATTGGAAATAGTTATGGCATTCAGTAAATTAAAAAGAAGAGCGAAAATTAAACGAAGAATCAGAAAGAAAATTTCTGGTACTTCAAAGCTGCCTCGCCTTTCAGTATTTCGCAGTAATAAGCAAATCTACGCACAGTTGATTGATGACGTAAATGGTGTTACTTTGGCATCTGCGTCTTCATACAAAAACAAAGCGACTGACAAAAAAGCAAAAGTTGATCAGGCCGCTGTCGTAGGTAAAGAAGTAGCTGAAAAAGCAATTAAAGCCGGAATCGAAACAGTGGTTTTCGATCGTAATGGGTACTTGTACCACGGTAGAGTTAAATCATTAGCTGACTCAGCAAGAGAAGGCGGTTTAAAATTTTAAGAAATGGCAGCACAAACAATGAATAGAGTAAAATCTGCAGATATAGAGTTAAAGGATAAACTCGTTGCTGTAAACCGTGTAACCAAAGTAACCAAAGGAGGTAGAACATTTAGTTTTTCTGCTATTGTTGTAGTTGGAGATGAGAATGGAATCGTTGGACACGGTCTTGGAAAAGCAAAAGAGGTAACAGAGGCAATTACAAAAGGAATTGACGATGCAAAAAAGAATTTGATCAAGGTTCCAATTCTGAAAGGCACTGTACCACATCCACAAAAAGGTAAATTCGGAGGCGCACAGGTGTTTTTGAAACCGGCTACGGTTGGTACAGGTGTTATCGCAGGTGGTGCGATGCGTGCCGTACTTGAGAGCGCAGGTGTTCATAACATTCTTGCTAAATCTCAAGGATCTTCAAACCCGCACAACGTGGTAAAAGCAACTATAGATGCATTAGCTAATATGCGTGATGCAGTTGCAGTTGCAAGACAGCGTGGAATTACAATTGATAAAGTATTTAACGGTTAATAGACGAACGATGGCTAAAATTAAAATTAAGCAAGTAAGAAGCGCTATTAAACGTCCAGCTGATCAAAAAGCGACGATCAAGGCGTTGGGATTTAAGAAGTTGAATCAAGTGATTGAACATGAAGCAACTCCTCAAATCTTGGGTATGGTGAAAAAAGTACAACACCTATTAGTTGTTGTAGAGTAAAACCTATTAAATCTAAAGAAATGAATTTACATACATTAACTCCCGCTAGTGGTTCCGTAAAAAGAGAAAAACGTATTGCACGTGGTCAGGGTTCTGGTCATGGTGGCACGTCTACTCGTGGACACAAAGGAGCAAAATCAAGATCTGGTTACAAAACTAAAATTGGATTCGAAGGTGGACAAATGCCGTTACAAAGGCGTGTGCCAAAATTCGGTTTCAAGAATATTAACCGTGTAGAATACAAGGCCATTAACCTTGATATCATTCAGTCACTTGTTGACCGCAAAAATCTTTCAGAAATCAATCCTGATGTGCTGCGTGAAAACGGGTTAGTTTCCAGAAATGAATTGGTAAAGATTCTTGGACGTGGTGAGCTTAAAGCGAAAATTAACGTGACTGCTCATAAGTTTTCTACCTCTGCTCGATCATTGATTGAGGCACAAGGAGGGAATTGTTCCGAAATCTAATTAACTTTGCCGACTTTTTAAGATGAAACGTTTTATACAAAATATCAAAAACATCTGGAAAGTAGAGGAGCTGCGCAAGCGAATTCTGCTCACGATAGGATTAATTCTAGTCTATCGTGTGGGTTCTTTTGTGATTCTCCCAGGCGTGAATTATGACCAACTATTAGCTAGTTCTAAAGCAAGTGGTGGTGAAAACGCGCTTGAAACACTACTCTCGTTGTTTTCAGGAGGTGGATTTACCAATGCATCAATTATGGCGCTGGGAATTATGCCTTACATTAGTGCATCCATCATAATGCAACTTTTAGGTATGGCTGTTCCGGCTGTTCAAAAAATGCAAAATGAAGGGGAATCTGGAAGAAAACAAATCAACAACTACACACGAATTCTTACGATTGTAATTTGTGCACTTCAGGCACCAAGCTATCTTACGCTTTACGTGCAATCAAAAGGAGCAATGCCAGTTGATGCATCAACATTTTGGTGGACGCAGACAATCCTAGTGTTAATCGCTGGATCGATGTTCGCTGTATGGTTAGGTGAGCGA
>CANHQC010000070.1 GCA_947462695.1 Flavobacteriales bacterium
AAAACGTGAATTAAAGTCCAATGCAATCGCTGTGAACAAAGAAAAAGTTGGTGAAGATTTCGTATTGACGACAGCACACCTGATCAATTCAAAATATGCGTTAATCGGAAAAGGAAAGAAGACGAATTATATTTTGGTGGTGGAGTAAGTTAATACCTCACTTCCCACAAAAACAATCCATGCGCTGGAACAGAAACTGCTGCTTGTCCGCGGTCTTTTGCTTCTAAAATGGCTGGAAGTTCATCAGTTGAAAGCTTTCCTGTACCGACTTCTAATAAGGTTCCAACTGTTGCTCTTACCATGTTGCGCAAAAACCGATCGGCTGAAATTTCAAAATAAGCCTTAGTATCACTCGTTTGGATCCATGTTGCACGCGTTACTTCGCAAATATTCGTTTTTACATCTGTATGCAATTTGGAAAGTGACGTGAAATCTTGTTTTCCGATGAGGTGCTTTGCCGCTTCATTCATACGTTCAAAATTCGGTTGATGCCTTAGGAACAAACTTCGATCAGCTAAAAATGGATCCTTTTTCCAATGAATGAAATACCTATATGTGCGCTGTGTTGCGCTGAAACGGGCATGCAGATCAACGCTGACTTCCGTGATGTTATAAATGGAGATATCGTCAGGAAGAATACAATTTAGTTTGTAGGCCCATTCCTCTAATGAAACCGGTGCGGACGCTATATCGACATGGAAGAAATACTGTGCGGCATGCACCCCTGTATCCGTTCTACCACATCCGGTAATCAAGACTTCTTGGTTCGATTGCAATTTTGAAAGCGCACGTTCGATTTCCTCCTGAACTGAAACTTGCTTGGGTTGACGTTGCCAGCCAAAATAGTTTTTGCCATTGTACGCGAGTTCGAAGAAAAAACGTTTCATTCAGTCGAAACTTTGAAAACTAGTTCGGCGAAGTTGGATACGTGAAGTTCGACATGTTTATTTCGAATAAATCCATACTCGACTTATTACCAAGCGATTCATTACCCGACATCATAGCCTTTTTTAATTCTTCGTAGTACTGAAAATGCGTATCGTTGTTCACCGTATTGATTCCATTTCCCAAATTAACAGGTGTTCCCCACGAACCTCCTTTGTTCTCTACAACATACACATCCAATCCGCCCATTCCAAGCAACCCATCACTGGAGAAAAATAAAAACCGTCCGTCAGGAGAAATGAATGGAGTAGTTTCTCTACCGATGGTGTTGATTTGAGCAGGAAGTGGTTTTGCTTCCCCCCATTTTTTATTGACTTTTTGTACGACATAAATATCTGTCGATGATTTTTCAGCCTTGCGGTCGGTTACAAAATACATGGTATTTCCATCTGCCGTTAAGGTAGCTGATCCTTCAAAGAAACTCGTGTTAATCGACTTGTTGTCAATGAGTTTCGGATTCGACCATTTTCCACTTGTAGATTGCGTCATGATGCATATATCTGAGCTTCGTGTTTTAAGTTTTTCTTTCACAGCTGTGGTATTAACCGTTAGCAACATGGTTTTTCCATCCCGTGAAATGTAATTCAGTGCATCAAATCCACTCGTATTCATTCTTCCAAGTTCATTTGACACACTATCCCAACTTTGATTGGTACCATTGTACACTGATTTATAAATGTCTTCGAAGAACTCTTGATCATCCGGATTCATTGTCCCGCCTTTTGTATCGCTTCGACGAGAAGTGAAATAAATTGATTTTCCATCTGGATCAAGGACCGGTGCGTATTCATGATTCCCTGTATTTAACGATTGAACCGCAATTCGCGTGATCCGTTCCCCTTTTTCAAAGGCTTCTTTGGCGAATTTACACTGTTCGATTCGGAGATTAAGAGACAATTCTTTCGATCGAAATGCCGGTAATACTTCAATGGCTTTTTGATAAAAATAAATGGCTGAATCAAGATTTGTAGTTGAAATACCCCCCATGCGATGGTAAGATTTCCCTAATAATTCATAGACCTCTTTATCCAATTCATTGTCATCGAGTGCGACAGCATCTCTGGCATATTTCATCGCAAGACCATAATTCTCCATATTGTAATGGCACTGACTGATCCAGAAAGCAGGTTTCCAACTGTTGGGGTCTTTATTGCCAGCCTCTCTGAATTTTGCTAATGCACTTTTGAATAATCCTTTGCCATAGAATTCCTTTCCTTGGTCAAGTAGGTATATAGCCGTTCCTTTATCAACGATTTTAGTTGTTGTGTCTGGGGGCAATGTAGCGGAACAATGTCCTGTAAATGACACTGACGAGATAAAAAGTAGAAGTAAAATAAGTTGTTTCATAGCTTGCATTGAGGATAAGCACAAAGAAAAGAAAAAATGATTACTGTTTAGGTATTGTTCACTTATGAATTGAATCGTTTCATCATTTTCTTGAAGAATTCATTTTCATTACTGCTAGTGTTGCCATAACAATACCTAAAATAGGTGCGAAAGAAGCTGCTATCAATAAACAAACATGCCAACCGAATTCTCCCAATTGTGCCCAAAAACCAATTGATTGGAATCCGTCAAGTGAAAACAAAATATCAAGGTTAACCGGAACGAGAATCAGTAGGGAATAACTTGCGCCAATCATTAGTGCCAGTGCACGGTGTTTTCGGACAAAGGATACACTTTCATAGATGCTTAATTTTTGCCGTTCTAGTGTATAATCCATAAAACTGAAACCATAGTAGAAAAAGGAGGTTATGTACATCACATATATGACAGGAGAATGAATGACCTCACCCCAAATCATGGTGCCACCAATAAACAAAACAGCCAAAATAGAATACTGCCACATCATGTTTCGAAGCGCTAGTCGTACCGCTCGCTTGACATCATGCATGAATTGTTGGAGAGAAAAAAGATGTTGTTTGCCGCTAATTTTTTTTTCCGTTGCTGCGCTTAAATAGGTTAAGAGCGGGGATAAGACAATAACAATAAGGTATTTCGTGAAATCCATTAACGCCAAACCTAACCCAATTTCGATGAATCCATAAAGAACAATCCATGTAATCCCGTTTGAAGTCTGGGCCGTTAGGTCAAGTTCATGTGTTGAAATCCAATGCCCTAATCGATACAGTAAAACCATGAAAATTGCCGGCAGTAATGCAAACCAGTACCATTTATGCCGGTGTATGAAGCGAAATGCCTCGCGAATAACGTCAAGTCCAGTTTTTATATCATCGAAAAAAGTCACTTTCAAATTTACGTTAAGCTTTTTGATTCAAATCTCAATTCGGTTCTTTCCTTCTCATTTCTCGTTTCTCAATCAATTCATCGCCTTCCTCGATACTATTTTTGGCTGATCGCATGTCCGCCGAAAGGTGGATGTATCGAGATGGCCAAAAATCACTCGTTCGGCGGAATTACTCATTTCTCGTTTCTCTCTCATTATTTCCCATTCGACGAGCTTTTCGTACCTTTGCCCTTCATTTCAAATGTCGGTAACGACTGAACGAGTTAATTGTACAAAAATGTCACTTTCCAGTTTAACAGCCATCTCCCCAATTGACGGGCGATATTCTTCTAAAACAGCCGAATTAAAGCCATATTTCTCTGAATTTGGGTTGATTAAATACCGTGTTCATGTGGAGGTAGAATATTTCATTGCCTTAGTAGAAGCACAGATTGTACCCTTAACGGATTTTCCAACCGATCGATTCAAGGATCTACGGTTGCTCGTTTCAAATTTTAGTGAGGCAGATGCGCAATGGATAAAAGACACCGAAAAGATCACGAATCACGATGTAAAAGCGGTCGAGTATTTTCTTAAAGATCGCATGTCAGCGTTAGGGTTGGAAAAATACCTTGAATTCATTCATTTTGGATTAACGTCACAAGATATCAATAACACGGCCGTTCCACTCTCATTAAAGGATGCATTGCATGAACAGTATTTGCCGTTAATGAATCAACTGGTCGAAAAATTAGCTGCGTTACAACACGCGTGGAAAGATATACCAATGCTTGCACGAACGCATGGTCAACCTGCTTCACCAACGCGATTAGGTAAGGAGATTCAAGTGTTTACTGAACGATTGAAAAAACAGATAGAACAACTACAAGCCATTCCTTTTTCAGCAAAATTTGGTGGGGCAACGGGAAATTTTAACGCACATAATGTCGCTTACCCCAACGTAGATTGGGTTACGTTTGCCAACTCTTTTGTCAACAATCAACTGGGATTAGATCGAAGCCAGACAACCACGCAGATTGAACATTACGACAACCTTGCGGCCTTGTTCGATGGAATGAAGCGCATCAACACTATCATTCTCGATCTTGACCGTGACATGTGGACGTACATTTCAATGGACTATTTCAAGCAAAAATTGAAAGAAGGCGAAGTAGGCTCTTCTGCTATGCCTCACAAGGTAAATCCAATCGATTTTGAAAATTCTGAAGGAAACATCGGAATCGCAAACGCACTATTCGAACACCTTTCTGCCAAACTGCCTGTTTCCAGACTTCAGCGGGATTTGACCGATTCAACTGTGCTAAGGGCCGTGGGAATGCCATTGGCGCATACATTTATTGCTGTTAAATCAACGTTGGCAGGCTTGGGTAAATTAGTACTGAATGAGCATGCGCTAACAGAAGATTTGGAGTCCAATTGGGCGGTAGTGGCAGAAGCTATTCAAACGATTTTACGCCGTGAAGGATTTCCAAAACCATATGAAGCGCTAAAAGCCTTAACGCGTAAAAATGAACAAATCACCCAGTCCACTGTTCATGCTTTTGTGGATGAGTTGCCTGTTTCTGAAGAACTTAAGGCTGAGTTGAAGCGCATTACTCCATCCAATTATACAGGTATACAACTTGTTAACTAATTCAAATCACATGAAAACGCTTGCACTACTGCTGTTTATTTTAACTGTTTTCAACGGATACACCCAACAACAAGTCGACTGGGGTAAAATGGAGCGAAGTTCCGGTAGAATGCTTTCCATATTGCCTAAAAACGAAAGTGACTTTTACTCGTTGCGTTGGTCAGGAGGAGCTGTATTAGGTAACTATAAATTGTCTAAACATTCCAATCTGAGTACAGTTGCATCGGGTAAATTGCTTTTGAAAGCGGATAACGGGATGGCTAATTTCGAGGATTCTAAAGTGATCAATGGGAAATTACTCGTTTTTCTTTCTGACCGATACGA
Source organism: Flavobacteriales bacterium (assembly GCA_947462695.1). GTDB lineage: Bacteria > Bacteroidota > Bacteroidia > Flavobacteriales_D > Crocinitomicaceae > M0103. The sequence goes on from CANHQC010000070.1 coordinate 5,151, forward strand.
AGGTGAAAATCACTTCTATATGCAAGAGTATGGTGAAGACATGAAGCCCCTAGGAGAGCCAAATAAATTGGCAAAGTACGAGTTGGAAAGAGGGAAATCCCGTGGATTTTTTAATGTCATAGTTTCACAAGACAATACGCATTTTGGGGTGGTTTGGGAAATCCCTGGTAAGCGCGAAGAAAAGGATCGTTATGGCTTCAAAATTTTCAATGAGAATATGGAAGTCATCAATGACGGTGATTACAAATTGCCATACGAAGGTCGTTTGTCCAATATTGATCAGCATTACTTGACAAACACAGGAGATTATTTTATTTCTGTTATTGAATACCAAGAATCTGAACAAAAACGCGTATTTAGAAACTACCTCAATTATAAATCGACACATATTCTTCATATTACAGATGAAGGATTGGAAGATTTCGAGGTGAACTTAAGTGGAAAAAGGGTTGAGGCGATGTCAATGAGCTCAGATAATCAACGGATTTTCACCCTAACTGGAATTTATGGTGAAACAGGAAAAGCGGGTGTTTCTGGTTTATTTTATTTGCGTGCCGATTTTGATCGTCAGGAGATTATCGATGAAGGTTTTGAAAAGTTTGGAAAAGATTTTATCACCCAAGATTGGTCTGATCGCCAAAAAGAGCGTGCCGAACGTCAAGAACAACGCGGAAAAGGCGAACCCCAATTGTACAATTACGTGATGCGCCAAACCGAAGTACTGGAAGATGGAAGTATCATCGGGTCCATTGAACAATATTATGTGGTTGTAACTAGCTATACTGATCCCCGCACCGGTGCAACACGAACAACTTATACGTATTATTACAACGATGTCATTGCATATAAAGTTGGGAAAGATGGCGGGTTTGATTGGTTGACCAAAATCGATAAATACCAAGTCTCAACAAATGACGGTGGACCATATAGCTCATATGCTCGATACATGAATGACGGTAAACTTTGCTTCATTTTTAACGACAGTGATCGAAATTACGATGAAAACGGGAAGTTTTTAAAAGGCAGTCGGACGTATGCTGCAAACTTTAGTAAGCGCCGTAATGTGGTTGCCCTTGTTGAAATAGACCTGAGTAATGGAAATGTCGACCGAAAAACATTCTTTGATCGTTCCGAAATCAATGCGTTGGCAGTTCCGAAATTATTTAACGTCAATTATACCAAAGGTGAAGTACTTCTGTATGCCGTTTACGGTCGAAATGAACGCTTTGGCAAGTTGAAATTAACCGATTAGTTCTTCTTAGCCATTCTTCCTCGGAGTGATTTAAATATCCACAGACCAATTAAAAGAAGTGTAGCGATGAATGACGTTCTACCCAGAACGTCACCTCGTTTTGTATAAAAGGTCAAATGCTTGTTTTTATTTATATTACTTCGTAACGCTGCTGGTTCCCACCACTTGGTTTGTTGAATAACATCACCGCGTTGATTGATGAAACAACTAATTCCAGTATTGGCAGATCGTGCAACACTTCTTCTGTTTTCTATAGCTCGGATTCGAGAAAAGCTCATGTGCTGTTTGTAGCCCGGCGTATCTTCCCACCAACCATCGTTCGTTATGACAGCAATAAAGTCAGCGCCTTGTCGGCATTGTTCTGCGTTGAATTCACCATAGATCGATTCATAACAGATTAGCGGTGCAAAAGAATGCTTTTTTGTTTTCAATGATCGCGCACGATCCTCGATCCCTAATGTTCCTGAAGCTCCTCCATTATTAATAGACAATTCCTCTAAAAACGGCAACCAATTAGAGAATGGAACCTTTTCTACACCAAGGACCAATTTAGATTTATGGTAAAACTCACGCTGATTGTCTTCATTAACCAATAACCCGGCGTTATAAGCTTCGTAAAACCCTCCACCCCTCAATTTTCGCGATGCACGGGAATGTTTCTTGGGAAAGAATCGGGCCGTTGAAGCACCAATAAATAAGGTAGATTTGTTCCAAGTCGATTTGCGTTTCAGTATCAAATTGTAAAAAGGATGCTGGGTAATTTCATGTTCAAAAAATCCCTGACTAATCGCTGTTTCAGGAGCCAAAATAACTGCTGTTTTTGAGGTTACTTTTTCATCTGCCAATCGAAGAAGCTTTTCCAATTGTCCCTCAACACCTGTAGTAAACTTTTCTCCGTAAGGATCGATGTTGGGTTGCAAAACGACCACTTCAATTGGATCTTGCAGTTCAGTATACGTGTGGTAACGATAGAGTGAAAATACCACTGGAAACACGATTATTCCGGCTAAAGCAAGTGCAAGTTTATAATTTCCAGTCAGTGGTTGTTTTTTGAAGATGAGTCGTTCAACTAGAATAAATAACAACACATTCACTGCCAAAACCCAAAGCGTTCCTCCAGAAATCCCTGTCCATTCATACCACTGAACCAGCGAAGGGTGTATCGAAAAGGCGTTGCCAAAACTCAGCCATGGCCATGAAAGTTCCCAATAATGATGAACGTACTCGAACCCTATCCAGCAGACAAAAAAGGCAAAATAACCAATCGATCTTCCTTGTTTTTTCTTTAAAAAGTGGAACAAATAAAAAGCAAGTGTCATCAAAAATGAATTGAATGTAAATGCCATATATGCGCCACCAGGACTTGCAAAATAGATCCACCACGTCGTGCCAATATTGTAAATCAAGAATACAATGTAGGCATGGATGAAAACGTAAGAGGACTTCAATCTTCGCTCATACACATCTCGTTCAATAACCAATAAGGGAATCCAAGCGACAAAAAGAAGTGCTGTTACGCTCCCGGTGAAGGGAAAGCCAATCACCATGAGTATTCCGCTTAGAAAACTGAGTAGATAACGGTGTAATCGAGATAAACGCATGAATCAGTATTAAGTATCAATAAAAAAGATGCTGTCTAAATTAAACAGCATCTTCTTAAGTTTTTCAAATGGTTTGTTATTTGAATATTATTTTCATTTCAACTCTTCGGTTTTTCTGTCTTCCCTCAGGAGTCTCATTTCCAGCTATTGGCATGGTTTCACCGAAGAACAATACGCTAAATCGGGCTTCTTCAATTCCTTCTTTGACAAGGAAAGCACGAACAGCTTCTGCACGTTTTTTCGATAGAATCATGTTTTTCTGATCATCGCCCACATTGTCCGTGTGACCTGAAATCTGTAATCCCCATGTAGCTTTTTTCTTCAAAACCCCAGCTAATTCAGTTAACGAAGGGAAAGAAACATCTTTAATAATGTCCTTTCCGGTTTCAAATTCAAGGTTGTCGAACGCGGTTTTTAAAATTTCAACAACTTCTTTTTCAATTACCGGGCATCCCTTGTTGGATACTGGTCCAGGTGTAGCCGGACAATCGTCGTCTTTATCCAAGACACCATCTTTGTCGGTATCCTGATATGGACAACCTTTGTTCTGAATCGGTCCAGCAAGATTAGGGCAATCGTCATCTTTATCCAATAACCCATCTTTATCCGTATCTGGCCATGGACAGCCTTTGTTTTCTTTCGGTCCATATTG
>CANHQC010000071.1 GCA_947462695.1 Flavobacteriales bacterium
AAAACTTCAATAAGATGAAGTAATAAATGTAAAAAACTTCAATAGGCTGAAGAAATTAATGTAAAATACTTCAATAGAAGATAAAAATTAGCTATTTTTACTTCAAATTAGTGGTAATGGAACTTGTTCAACGCGCAATATATGATGAGTTTATACGTCAGTTAAAACCTGGGCGTGTGCTTTTGTTGCTTGGTGCTCGGCGAGTCGGTAAAACACATTTGCTAAAAAAAATAACGGCTTCATTTCCTTTGGAGGAAACATTGATACTGAATGGCGAAGATCAACAAACGATTGATTCACTTCAAGAACGAAGTGTTGCGAATTTAACCTCCTTACTGGGACAGGCGAAGTACTTAGTAATCGACGAGGCACAACAAATACCTGATATTGGTCTGAAATTAAAATTATTGGTTGATGAATTACCGGATGTGCATGTCGTAGTCACCGGATCGTCCATGTTTGAAATGAACAATAAATTAGGAGTACCTTTGGTTGGAAGGTTACATGTGATTCAGTTGTTTCCATTGGCTCAACTCGAATTGATGCCCTACGAAAATAGCATACAAAGAGCGGCTAACCTTGAAAAGCGCTTGTTGTTTGGATCGTATCCGGAATTGGAACACCTTCTCGGAACCAGCGATAAAATTGACTATCTAGAAGGATTAGTCAGTAGTTATCTGTTGAAGGATATTTTGGTTTATGAGGGGATTAAAAAAGCGGATAAAATCATAGACTTACTCCGATTGATTGCACTACAAATTGGTCATGAAGTAAGCATCGACGAACTGGCGAAGAATTTGAAAGGTATTAGTCGCAATACGATCGAAAGTTACCTTGATTTATTGACCAAAGTATTCATTATCTACCCGATTAGAGGATTCAGTCGAAATCTGCGAAAAGAGATCAGCAAATCCAATCGCTGGTATTTTTACGACAACGGCATACGCAATGCGCTCATTCGAAATTACAATCCCTTATCGATGCGCAGCGATGCTGGACAACTTTGGGAGAATTACCTTATGTCGGAACGCATGAAAGTCAACCATTACCTCAAGCGCAGAGTGAACAGCTATTTTTGGCGCACGTACGACCAGCAAGAAATTGATTTAGTGGAAGAAAAAGCAGAGGAGTTGTTTGCATACGAATTCAAATGGAACAAGAATACAACACGCATTCCGGCAGCCTGGCGAAAAACCTATACGGATAGTACGTTTGAGCTCATTCACAAAGGAAATTATTTGCCGTTTGTGCTGGCGGAAGAGAAATGAGAGCTGAGATAAAGAGAAGCGAGATAAATAGAGGCTAGAGCTGAAAAATCCTGCTGATCGCCTGTCCACCGTAAGGTGGGTGTATCGAGACGGCGAGGATTGGGAGATGAGATAAATAGAAGTGAGAGCTGAGATATCCTTGTCATGTCCTGATATAAGTAGACACATAGTTGTTCTTACTTCAATCATTAAGAGGTACTGTTGCGGTCGCAAATTCCGACTTCAATCATTTTTCTTCTCGTGTAGATGATTAAGAAAAATGAAACAAAAAAAATCCCGATCGTATGACCGGGATTTTCAATTTTGTTAATACTTTTTTACCAGCAATTTTGCCAAGTCGTACCATCGTACACACGCAATTTATTGAGTGTACTGTCAAAATACATGTCTCCTTTACCTGGAGAAGCTGGTGCAGTTGGAATTGGTTCCAAACGCATTACGGAATTGACATGAAGTGTTCTTTGAGGAGTAGACATATTGAGACCTACATTTCCATTTTTTTGAATCACCATAATGTTATTGTCTGCTAATGATCGAGTTACTAAAGAGCCATTTCCTCCGTCGAAGTCTGAGTCATTATAAATTCTAAAGTCAAAGTCTTCTGTAGCTAAGTTTTTAAAATCTACATAACCACTAATTGAAGGTGCTCTAAATAACTCAATCCCTCCAGAAATTATTTCTGTTGAGGCGTTTTGAGAGGAGTTATATGTAAATAATGAACCATCTAAAACAGAAAGTTTATGCGGAGGTGTAATAGTTCCAACACCAACATTTCCAAAACCGTCAATAACCATTGAAGCTGATCTTAGACCATTGTTACCTCTATTTGCAAATGCGATTCCCCCATCAGGATTCACTGATGATCCATCCTTTTTCTCAATTACCAAATAATCTTTATTGGGATCGGCAGTTAGGGTGTTATCGAAATATATTTTGGCACCTTCGTTTCCATTAGGTGTATTATTTCCGAAGGGTTGATCATCAAATCCAATCCCATAAAATCCATTTATTCGGATACCTCCGTTATTTATTTCCAACTTTTCTGAAGGATTATTCGTACCAATACCAAAATTTCCGCCATGATTCTGGAAATAACTATTAATACCATCAACCCCTATCTGAGCAGAACTTTCAGTTGTGCCGTTACCTCTGAAAAACACCAATGATTTTTGACCAGTTGTATTGGTTCCTCTAAAAAATCTAAACTGCACTTGATCAGTCGAATTCAGTGGATAAAGATCAAATTTGAAATTTGTAAAAGCTATTGATTGATCTCCTTCTAAGTCCATTCTAAATCTTGGGTTTCCTGCCAAGTCTACCACGCCAAAAGGCATTATAACTCCAGCACCATCATCGACTGAAGTAAGTTTGTAAGCAGGATTCGAAATACCAATTCCTACATTTCCATTTGCAAGTACACGTATCCGTTCCAAACTATCTGTTCGTACAACCCAATCTGTAGAATCTGTGGTACCAATAAAATTTGTTAGTGGATCTGTACCTGCATTTCCTGTAAGGCTCCATGATTGTGCTGCACCTAAGTTACCAACACCAGTTAATGGTCCAGTCGTATATGAGCTTCCGTCAACATACGTAAATGTCAATGTACCGTCTCCGTTATCCGTTACTCCCGTAATTCCATTCCCTGCAGTTTGAGCGTAATCACTTGAATCAGCATATGCTGCTGCGTTTGCTTGACCAGCATACAGTGCATACGGCACGCTCCACAGTTTTTGGTAAGATGTAACCGTTGTTCCCGATTGTACAAGAGTGATGCTCACTCGCAGGTATGGGTCACCTAAGCTCCAATCGATTTGGTTGAAGTTTCCTGGGCTGTTAGACGTCGGTAATCCGGTACCAATTATGGTTTCCAACAACCCGTATTGGTCTGTTGTATCGTTATGAATTTCTTCATAAATAACCGGCCCGTTATTGCCTTCTTCCAATGTAAATCGAACCTCAACTGCATCTGTGTTGGCTGGTAATTGTCCAGCGCTATTTACACCAACTTGTTGGTTTCCATTTGGGGCATAAACCATTGCTTGGTAATTAATACCTTGAGGTGGCGCTTGTTGCGCAAACAACGAAAAGTAGTAAAAACTACAAATTAGTGGAAGTAGTATCTTTTTCATGTCCTGAAATGTTAAATGATAATCCAATTAGTGCTTTGTGTGCGAAATTCTTCGTCCGCTCTCCTTCATCCTTTTTCTCGATTTGATTAAGACCAAGGTTGTAACGGTATTCAGCTATAATTGACAGGGATTCTGTCACTTTGAAGCGGCCAGAAACTAATGCGCCGACATTTAGATCCCATGCTTTGAGAGCGTCAGTTTCCTTTAAATCATAGCTTGTTTCTCCAATTTGTTGTTCACCTTTGAGCAAATAGTCATAACCGATGATAACCCCTGGTGAGATGCTAAAATTTGGCTTATTAAACACATGGAAAAGGTAGCTAGCTCCAACTCCCAAATAATTCAATTTCCATGAAATAGGATCGTTTAAAAATTCAGATTTCGCCCCAGCTTCACTGTAAAGAATCTCAGGTCGGAGCAAATGTCTTTTACCAAGACGCATACCTAAACTTATTGCATAAGCATTCCCGTTGGTAAGTGTCAGGTTTTCATCCTCTTGCCCTAAATCATTTTCGTATTGAAAACCTGTGAATGTTTTACCGTATGAAAAGTTGAGGTGTTGAATGAGTTTAGAATCTTGTGCTTGGGTATGAATACCAAGAGCCAAAAACAAACCACTCAAAAATAAGTGTTTCATGATTTAATGTATTATGTTGATTTTAAAGGAAGACGAGCGTCCGCCACTGGTAATAAATAAATGGTACATACCAGCAGTTGGTTGGTAAAGTTCTACCGGAACAAGTGAATTCCCAATTGATTTTTCATTTAAAAGTAATCTTCCTGATTGATCACTCAATTGGTAAGTAAACTGTTCATTATTTGGCAAATCAACCTGAAAACTAAATATCCCATTATTTGGGTTGGGAAAAATGAGCGCATTTAATTCGTTATATTCAGCTTGAGCATAAAAGGCTTGGTGGAAACCCTGACGTATTCCTGAACCGTCATTTTTATTGATGTGTGAAGTCGCGCTTGGCTGTCCAGCGGTTTGTTGAATCGTCACATTGTTTGAACTTGCGGTTGAACCAAAACTACCTATGGTAGATCGAATGATTTTCTGAGAGAAGGCAGAGATCGATAAAAAAGTAATTACGAAAGCTGCTAAAACAGATTTGTATTTCATGAACAATGGTTATTTCGGCTCTAAAGGTAGTAATATTAATTTCTTCTAAACAAAAAAAATCCCGATCATTCGACCGGGATTTTCACTATATAGAGTTCTATTTGGGTTTATTTTCTCACAGCATCCACAACAGCTTTGAAAGCTTCTGGATGGTTCATGGCTAAATCGGCAAGAACTTTACGGTTCAATTCGATACCACTTTTGTGCACTGCACCCATGAATTGAGAATAGCTCATTCCGTGCATACGGGCTCCTGCGTTGATACGCGCGATCCAAAGTGCACGGAAGTTTCTTTTCTTTTGCTTACGACCTTCGTAGGCGTAGTTCAAACCTTTTTCTACTGCGTTTTTCGCAACGGTCCAAACATTTTTTCTGCGACCAAAGTATCCTTTGGCTAGTTTCATCAAGTTCTTTCTTCTAGCTCTTGACGCAACGTGATTTACTGATCTTGGCATATTTTTACGTTTTTTGATAAAGAGTGACCGCCGTGGCGATTCTTAGGTACTCGTTACCGGGTTAACTTAAACCATGTACAAATCCATAAGCCCGAGGCTTATTTCATGCACAATTGTAATTTTACATTCGACAAATCTGATTCGTGTACCAAACCAGCGTGTGTCAGATTACGCTTGCGTTTTGTCGACTTCTTTGTCAAGATGTGACTTTTGAACGCGTGCTTTCTTTTGATTTTACCGCTTCCAGTGATCGTGAATCGCTTCTTTGCACTGGATTTAGTTTTCATTTTTGGCATCTCTCTTCAATTTTAAGGTTACCTCTATATAGTTATTTTTTAGCTTTAGGCTTTAAGCTATATGCTTTAAGCTTTAGGCATGCTTACAGCCTATGGCCAACTGCCTACAGCCTATTTCTTCTTCGGGTTAATCATTATAATCATTCGTTTCCCTTCCAATTTTGGTAGCTGCTCTACAACTCCGTAATCGGCTAACTCCTGTGCAAATTTCAACAACAAAATCTCACCTCTGTCTTTAAATACAATCGTACGACCGCGGAAAAACACGTAAGCCTTCACTTTCGATCCTTCCTCAAGGAATTTCTTCGCGTGTGCCAATTTGAATTGGAAATCATGGTCATCTGTATTCGGACCAAAACGAATTTCCTTCAATACGATCTTACTCTGCTTCGCTTTAAGTTCCTTTTGTTTCCTTTTTTGGTTGTAAAGAAACTTGCGGTAATCGAGTATTTTACAAACCGGTGGAACGGCATTCGGTGAAATCTCAACAAGGTCTAATTCTTGTTCTTCAGCTAGGCGAATTCCTTCAGCAACGCTCATCAACTGAGGCTCTTGTCCTTCAATAACCAACCGAATTTCACGTGAAGTGATTTTCTCATTGATCTTGTGTGGATCAGCTTCTTCTCTTTTTACAAAGGGTTTTTTTGTGTTTCTTCTCATCTATTTATTTAAACATTCGTCGCTAATTCGGAATCAATGGCCTGCTGAACGAGCTCGGCAAAAGCATCAACTGTCATGGCTCCTTTGTCTCCTTCACCTCTTTGGCGAACGGCAACCTGATCCATTTCAGCTTCTTTTTCACCTACAATCAACATAAACGGTACTTTGCTCAGCTCAGCTTCGCGTATTTTTTTACCGATTTTTTCGTTCCGATCGTCAACGAATCCGCGAATATCGTAATTATTTAGCAATTGCAAAACTTTTTCAGCGTAGCTGTTGTACTTATCAGATATCGGTAAGACTGCAAATTGTTCAACAGCTAACCACAATGGGAAGTCTCCTGCACAATGTTCCAATAATACAGCAACAAAGCGTTCCATGGAACCAAAAGGCGCACGGTGAATCATTACCGGACGGTGTTTCTGGTTGTCAGCACCAACGTATTCCAATTCAAATCGCTCAGGTAAATTGTAATCTACTTGAATAGTCCCCAACTGCCATTCACGTCCCAATGCATCTTGAACCATGAAGTCTAACTTCGGTCCGTAGAAAGCCGCTTCACCATACGCAACTACTGTTGGCAATTCTTTTTCAGCCGCTGCTTCTATGATCGCACGTTCGGCTTTTTCCCAGTTTTCGTCGCTTCCAATGTATTTCGTTGGATTTTCAGGATCACGCAAGGAGATTTGTGCTTTGAAATTCTTGAAGTCCAACGTTTTCAACACATACAAAACGATGTCAATGACGTTCTTGAATTCATCCTTCACTTGCTCTTGCATGCAGAAGATGTGCGCATCGTCTTGCGTAAATCCACGAACGCGCGTTAATCCGTGCAATTCACCCGATTGCTCGTAGCGATAAACCGTTCCAAATTCTGCGAATCGTGCAGGTAAGTCTTTGTATGAACGCGGTTTTGCCTTAAATATCTCACAGTGGTGCGGACAGTTCATCGGCTTGAGGTAGAATTCTTCATCCACATCCGGCGTGCGAATGGGTTGAAACGAATCTGCTCCATATTTGGCATAGTGACCTGATGTCACATAAAGTTCTTTGTTTCCGATGTGGGGGGTAATGACTTGATCGTACCCGGCTTTACGTTGGGCTTTTTTCAAGAAGTTCTCCAATCGTTCGCGCAATGCAGCTCCTTTTGGTAACCACATGGGAAGTCCTTGACCAACTTTTTGAGAGAATGTAAATAACTCGAGTTCTTTCCCAAGTTTACGGTGGTCGCGTTTTTTCGCTTCTTCTAATCGTTCAAGGTATTCGGTTAGATCGGCTTGTTTGGTAAACGTGATTCCGTAAATGCGTGTAAGTTGCTTGTTTTTTTCGTCACCTTTCCAGTATGCACCGGCGATGGACATTAGTTTTACCGCTTTGATGAATCCGGTATCTGGGATATGCGGACCTCTACATAAATCGGTAAAATTACCTTGCGTATAGAACGTGATGCTACCGTCTTCCAGTCCATCAATCAATTCCAATTTGTATGGATCTTGTTTCTCGGTAAAGTAGGCGAGTGCGTCTGATTTCGAAACTTCCTTGCGAACAAATACCAATTTTTCTTTCGCCAATTCCTTCATTTTCTGCTCGATTTTCTCGAGGTCTTTTTCGGAAATGGTGTAGTCCATGAAATCCACATCGTAATAGAATCCATTGGCAATTGGTGGACCGATCGCTAGTTTGATTCCAGGATAATGAAACTCCAACGCCTCAGCCATTAAGTGAGCAGATGAGTGCCACATGGTCGATTTGCCTTCATCGTCGTTCCATGTTAGTAGCTGAAGTGAACAGTCCGAAGACAAGGCACGTGAGGCGTCAATCACTTCACCATTAACTTTAGCTGCAAGTACATTTCGTGCCAATCCTTCAGAAATGGACTTGGCGATATCCAATGAGCTGGTTCCGGCTTCAACCGTACGAATGGATCCGTCTGGAAGGGTTACATTGATCATGTTCAAAAAATTAGCATGCAAATATAGTGAATCGCCTGAATTTTCGAACCCTTTAGCGTTTTTCAACGAATGAAAGCGTGCAGTTCTTCAATGTGAATCGTTTTTACTGTTTTTTTGTACTTGATTCGTCCATATGAACCTGCCTTTATGCTTTTACGAAATCGACCGTTTCTTGGGTTAACCTGTTCCTTATCTGCCGGGATTTTCATCGGTTATTTTTGGATTGTTCCGCTTGTTATTGCCCTCTTTTTATTTCTACTATACGCATTGGCTATTGTCATTAGTCACCGAATCAATTCATTGCGGCGTTTTTTTGATGTATTTGCGTGTTTGATAGTCGTTGTTTTTGGAATCATTTTAATGCAAGATGCATCCGGAAACTGGCGGCAAAATGCAGTGGTTGAAAACTATCAAGTTGGACAAACGGTGATTGTTCGCGTGGAAGAAGTAGGAGACCTGAAAAAGGAATGGGTAAAATGTACAGCGAAAATTGATTCATTAGTTGTCGATTCAGTGCCCGTAAAAGTCAATGAAAAGTTGGTTGTCTTTTTTCAGCACCCACCGAGAAAGCTAGCTAGTGGCGACCAATTCGAAATTAGCTCTTCGCTCGAATGGATTCAGAACAAAGGCAATCCTGGCGAATTCGATGCCGCGCATTACTGGAATTCAAAAGGTTATCGATTGATGACGTTCGCAGGCAAACACGACTTTGAATATGTTCGATCCCAAGCACTTCCTATTTGGGAGATGTGGATGAATCAATTG
>CANHQC010000072.1 GCA_947462695.1 Flavobacteriales bacterium
GGATTTCGACTGGATTTGCGTTTTGTTCGCTTAACGGTAACTTTTCGTTTTTTCACACTACAAAGAAATAAAAAAGGCTCTCCAATCGGAAAGCCTTACTCCTAAAAAAAGGAAATATTTTAGTGAGAGAAAGATCGCTTTTCTTTGATACGAGCTGATTTTCCTGTGCGCTCTCTAAAATAGAAGATACGTGCACGACGAACAGAACCTCTTTTCGTAACGGTAATACTGTCAATGAATGGAGATGCTATTGGGAAAATACGCTCAACTCCTACGTTTCCAGACATCTTACGAACAGTAAATGTTTCTGTAGCTCCAGAACCGCGACGTTGCAACACAACACCTTGGTATTGCTGAATACGCTCTTTGTTTCCTTCTTTAATTTTGTAGGAAACAATAACTGTATCTCCTGCAGAAAATGTAGGGAAGTTCTGTACTTCCGTTAACTCTTGCTGAATTTCTCTAATAATATCCATGACTTTCAGTTTCGTAATTTGTCCGTAGTAAAACGGGGTGCAATATTACGTATTTTTTTAAAAACAATCAGCACAATGGAGTAATTATTTTACTTTTTTTGTGCGTCAATTACAATTCGAAGGTTTTGGTAGCGCGAAAATACTGAAATTCCCTAGTTTTATGGTGTTGGTAATATGAAAAAGCAAAATACAAAATATGAGATGATTGGTCGCCTTGAATTGGCTGATTTCCCCGTTTTTGGTCTGGAAGACGTAGTAGTTAAAGTCGACACAGGAGCCTATACATCAAGCATACATGTAGCGACGTGTGAGGAGCGAAGTACATCTTCAGGAAAGGTGTTGGCTGTTGTTTTTTTAGATGAAAGTCACCCGCAATTTACCGGTGAAGAGCGGATGTTTACGTCATACCGACAGAAAAAAGTAAAGAGTTCAACCGGACAAGAACAGCTTCGGTATTTTGTAAATGGCAGCATTCGTTTAGGTGATTTAGAGTATACAACTGAATTTTCATTAACCCGAAGAAACGGTATGCGGCATCCGATATTATTAGGAAGGAAATTATTGAATCGGCGATTTGTTGTCGATCCTTCCAGAAAAAACATAACCCGAAAGTCAAGTAAATGAAGATAGGAATTTTATCCCGAAACAGCAGCTTGTACTCAACGAAACGATTGGTTGAGGCAGCTCAATTGAGAGGTCATGACGCACAAGTTATTGATCACTTGCGTTGTAACATCGAAATAGACAATGGTCCTTCGCTTTACTATGCTGATGATTATCTGACTGGTTTCGATGCCGTTATTCCACGAATTGGTGCGTCTGTCACATTCTATGGAACGGCTGTGGTTCGCCAGTTTGAAATGATGAACGTATTTTCCGTGAATTCATCGCGCGGCATTGTCCATTCAAGGGATAAATTACGTTGCCTACAAGTGCTTTCAAAAGAAGGTATCGGTTTGCCCAAAACGGTGTTTACGAACTATTCACGCAACGTGAAACATGTGGTTGAATCTGCAGGTGGTGCGCCAGTGGTATTGAAATTATTGGAAGGAACGCAAGGGTTGGGAGTGGTACTTGCAGAAAATCAAAACGCTGCTCAATCGGTGTTGGAGGCATTCAATGGATTAAAAGCGCGCGTTATCGTGCAGGAATTCGTCAAGGAAGCAAAGGGAGCGGACATACGCGCATTGGTTGTGGATGGTGAAGTGGTAGGCGCAATGAAACGCCAAGGCAAACCGGGAGAGTTTCGCTCAAATTTACACCGTGGTGGTTCTTCTGAGATTATTGAACTTTCTGTAGAAGAAAAATATACGGCAATTTTGGCTGCCAAAGCAGTAGGACTTGGCGTCGCAGGTGTGGATATGTTGCAGTCAGATCGCGGTCCATTGGTGTTAGAAGTTAATTCATCGCCTGGATTGGAGGGTATTGAAAAAACAACAGGTGAAGATATTGCGGGAAAAATTATCCAATACATCGAAAAGAACGTTAAGCGGTAAATAATGAAGGAGAAGCCAAAAAAAATGGTCATTCTCGGAAAGGAAATCCTTCCCGGAAAAGGAGTTCAGCTCAATCTTGATGTGGCTATGTTGCATACGCGTACGCCTATTCTGGTTCCGGTAATTGTTGAGCGCGCGAAAATAGATGGTCCTACAGTGCTATTAATGGCAGGATTGCACGGGGATGAAATAAACGGTATCGAAATCATCCGAAAGGTTATCCGTAAAGGATTCAATAAGCCATTAGTCGGGACAATCATTTGCCTTCCCGTTTTCAATATTTTTGGATTTTTGAACGTGAAACGGGAGCTTCCTGACGGCCGGGACCTCAATCGCAGTTTTCCTGGCAGTGAGACTGGATCGTTGGCAGCGCAGTTTGCCTTCCATTTTATGAAGGAAATCGCCCCGCATGTAGATTATGTGGTTGATTTTCATACCGGAGCAGCACAGCGCAATAATTACCCGCAGATTCGCTGTTTGATGGATGATCAGGAAAGTGTGCATCTGGCGCACGTGTTTAATCCACCGTTCATTTTACATTCCAATTATATAGGCAAAACAATTCGTGAATCCATCACCAAACATGGCAAGAAAATGCTGCTTTTCGAAGGGGGAAAAACGAATAATATAGAAGAGCTGATTGTTGAAGAAGGATTGAACGGGGTAAAGCGGTTATTGAACCATCTTGGTATGCGCTCGTTCAAAATTGATATTTCAAAAGACCGATTGCCAGTACTGTTGGGATCAAGTAAATGGATGCGTGCGCCACAATCAGGAATGTTTCAGTCATTGGTTAAAAACGGTGTTTCAGTCGAAAAAGGAGATGTGATTGGCATTGTAACCGATCCGTACGGCAAATTTGAACGAAAAGTGAAAGCCAGTCAATCGGGTTACATTATTTGTTTGAATGAATCTCCGGTAGTGTATAAAGGAGATGCCATATTTCATATTGGGATAGAAAAGGGGTAGATTGATTTGATTCTTTTTATCTCTACCTTTACACCAATCCAAACTTAATTGCACATGTCAGTCCATAAGAACGTCAAAAAAGTTACGACACATACCTTACAGGAAATGAAGGTTGCGGGAGAGAAAATTTCCATGCTGACCGGTTATGATTTTTCCATGGCGCGCATTATCGATCAAGCGGGAATTGATGTTATTTTAGTGGGAGATTCCGCTTCAAATGTGATGGCAGGTCATGAAACGACGTTACCTATTACGTTGGATCAAATGATTTACCATGCTTCCTCCGTTGTTCGCGCAGTTAATCGGGCATTGGTAGTCGTGGATATGCCGTTCGGATCGTACCAAGGAAACTCAAAGGAAGCACTTTCAAGTGCCATTAAAATTATGAAGGAATCGGGCGGTCACGCGGTTAAAATGGAAGGCGGTATTGAGATCATCGAGTCGATAAAACGCATATTAACAGCTGGAATCCCAGTAATGGGACATTTAGGTCTGACACCGCAATCGATATACAAATTTGGAACGTACGTAGTTCGTGCGAAAGAAGAAGAAGAGGCGAATCGATTGATTCAAGATGCGAAAGCACTGGAAGAAGCTGGTTGCTTTGCGATTGTTTTAGAGAAAATTCCAGCGGATTTAGCTGAAAGGGTAGCTCAGATTGTTTCGATACCAATTATTGGAATCGGAGCAGGAAATGGGGTAGATGGTCAGGTGCTTGTTGTGCACGACATGTTGGGTATTAACAACGAGTTCAGTCCGCGATTTTTGCGCAAATACGACAACCTTTATGACCGCATGATGAATGCGTTTCAATCCTATATTTCTGATGTGCGCTCGGGTGATTTTCCCAACGAGAAAGAGCAATATTAATTTCGTCGTATGACAGATTTAGAAATTCTGTACGAAGACAATCACCTGATTGCAATTAATAAGAAAGCATCGGATATTGTTCAAGGCGATAAAACGGGTGATGAAACACTTCCGGATCGCATCAAAGCGTATTTAAAAGAAAAATACCAAAAACCCGGAAATGTGTTTTGTGGCGTGATTCATCGACTTGATCGTCCAACGAGTGGCGTGGTTTTATTCGCTCGAACAAGCAAGTCCCTCGAACGCATGAACAAGCAATTTCGGGAGAAGGAAACGTCTAAAACCTATTGGGTGTTAACTGAACAACTTCCACCTGAAAATTCTGGCACATTGCGGAATTACCTCAAGAAAAACGAGAAACAAAATAAATCATATGTGCATGCGCATCCGGTTGATGGCGCGAAAGAGGCGGTATTGCATTATTCGGTGTTGACCTCAACTGATCATTACCATGTGCTTGGAATTGAACTGGAAACAGGACGGCACCATCAAATTAGAGCGCAATTGGCTGCCATAGGTTGTTTTGTAAAGGGTGACGTTAAGTACGGTGCTAAACGACCAAACAAAGATGGATCCATTGGGCTGCACGCCCGAAATTTAGAATTTTTGCATCCTACAACAGGCGAGCGTATACAAATCATGGCGCCTGTGCCTCAAGATTCCGTCTGGCAATTCGTTGAACAACAACTTAAATAGCTTGTGTAACATAAGGCACAAATTGGTTTCTAGACTTGAGCTAATTTTGTCCTTATGAAAGTTTCAATGAAATCATTAGTAAAGAAATATTCGTGGGTACTTATTGGTGGTGTCCTTGGAGTAGGTGGTGGTTACTACTATTACCAAAACTGGGGATGTACAACTGGTTGTTCCATTACATCAAGTCCGTTGAATAGTATGCTTTACGGTGCGGTAATGGGTGGACTTTTAGCAGATATGATTCAATCACTTGTTCAAAAAATCAAACATGGAAGGAAGTAATTACACAGTAGTAGACGTGCGCACGCCCGCAGAATTTTTGGGTGGACACGTGGCAGGTTCAATCAATATTCCACTTCAGGAAATTGTTGATCGCGCAGATGAACTAACCGATTTACCAAAGCCGATCATTTTTTGTTGTGCCAGCGGTAACAGAAGCGGTCAGGCAACAGCTTACTTTAAAGCTCAGGGTCTTGAATGCGAGAACGGTGGATCGTGGTTAGATGTAAATTATAAAATGAAGGCATAATGGGAATTTTTAGCAAATTATTCGGAGGTACTTCAGTAGACTTTAGTACTATGGTAAAAGATGGTGCAACAATTGTTGATGTGCGCACACCTGCGGAATATAAAAACGGTCACATCAAAGGATCAATCAATATTCCGTTGCAAGTGTTAGATAAAAACATCAGTAAACTCAATAAAAACAAGCCTGTGATTACGTGTTGTGCATCCGGAATGCGCAGTGGATCAGCGAAGGGCTTATTGAAATCAAAAGGATTTGATGCATACAACGGTGGGAGTTGGACTTCCCTGAAGCAAAAAATGCAATCAGTTTGGCAATAAGTAGTAGTAGTGATGATTAGGTTAAAAAGCAGCTCTCGCTGCTTTTTTTGTTGGGTTAAAATTGAAATTTTAGATAGAATAAGTAAAAAAATCACCTACTTATTGTATAAATAACTATAAGTGTTATTTTTGATGCATCTTATCGAACGTTTAACTGTATGTTAATTGTTCGGTTAAGGCGATGAGGTACATTTAGCTACTTTCAAAATACGGTAGCCAACTATTGCGTCCCCTCTCCGTTTTAATAGTGTAAGATGCAGAATTGAAACTAAAAGCTATAACTATGACAGGATACCCAATTAGACTGTTACTTATTTTTTCTTCGTTGCTATCCTTTTACGCAGCTGCACAAAAAGTTACTGTATCTGGTAAGGTTACCGACAATCAGGGCGGTAATTTGCCTTTTGTGAGCGTTTCTGTAAAAGGACAGAACAAAGGGGTTAAAACCGATTTCGATGGCCGCTATGAATTAAATGACGTGAATAGTGGTGATACCTTATCCTTCTTTTTTATCGGTTACAAACGGTATGAAACGATAGTAAGTCAATCAGGTGTGATGGATGTACAATTGGTATCTGAAGCACGAGACCTAGGTGAAGTCATGGTTGTTGGATACGGAGAGGTAAGTACCAAAGAGTTAACGGGAGCGGCTGCTAAAGTGAACGGAGAGGACGTTGAAAAGATGAACGTTTCTCGGATGGATCAAGCTCTGCAAGGTCAAGTTGCAGGTGTTAATATCAGCACCAATTCGGGTTCACCGGGAGGTAGTTCAAGTATTCGAATTAGAGGGTTGTCTACATTCGGTGATAACGACCCGTTGATTTTGGTTGATGGTGTGGTGTATGATTCAGAAGGGTTGAACGCCCTGAATCCCTCCGATATTAAATCGATTAACGTACTGAAAGATGCGACTGCTGGTATTTATGGTGTTCGTGCTGCAAATGGAGTTATCCTGATTGAAACAAAACAAGGTCGACTGAATTCGAAACCAAAAGTCGAGTACAACGGGTATTACGGAATTCAATCGACAGCAAGAAAACTGGATTTATTGAATGCAAGGGAGTATGCCATCATTAAAAATGAAATGTTTGGTTCTTCTGGTCAGCCAATTCCATTTAACAATACGGAACTAGGTGAAGGAACGGATTGGCAAAATCAAGTGTTTACCAATTCTCCTGTACAAAGCCATAATTTGAGTTTATCAGGTGGTACGGCTTCTTCGCGCTATTCAGTTGGACTTGGTTACTTTAACCAAGAAGGGATTGTTGGTGGTGAGAAAAGTAATTTCTCTCGGTACAATGCGCGGTTGAATTTTGAAACGGATTTATCCAAAAAACTTCAGCTCAATTCCGTGTTCTTATATTCCAACGATTCGCGTTCGACACTGCCTGAAAATGGGATCGGTTCCGTCTTGTACAATACGATTAATGCGTTTCCAAACGAACCAGTCTTTACACCGGATGGTAATTTCTCCTACCTAGAAGAAGTATCGGACATCATCAACCCAATTGCTCAAATGCAGAACACGCACAATTGGAACATCGCTGATAAGTTTGTGGGTAAAGAAGAACTAGTGGCTAAGATTATTGACCATTTTACGTGGACCAATCGATTCAACTACAACTACGCACAAGTGGACGTGAAAGTCTTCTCTCCTTTAGCTTGGTACGGTAACGGAAAATTTGCAAATACGGCATTGAATGCAGCGTTGGAATCACCAACAGTTGAAATTGCAGATGGTGTTTTCATTGAAAGAGGTGCTGCTGTTTACGAAGAAAGGTCATCTTATACGGATCTATCCGGCGAAAGCTTTTTGAATTACGATCAGTTATTCGATTCAGTTCATCGTGTGAAGGCTACACTTGGTGTAACGGCATTCCACAGAAAAGGTGAGTCGTTAAACGGGATCGCATTTAATATTCCGAATAATTCTATTGAATACGCAGACATTTCAGCGAATACAGCCGAGGGTGGATTCTTAAACAATACAGGTTCTTGGGAGTTTACTGAGCGCTTATTATCCGCCTTTTTAAGAGCTGAATATTCCTACAAATACAAATACCTATTCTCTTTCATCCTCCGTAGAGATGGTTCAAGTAAATTTGGAAGCAATAGCCGATATGGATTGTTTCCGACTGGATCCGCAGCATGGGTGCTTTCTGATGAGCAGTTCTTTAAAAAAGACTGGTTGGATTTGTTAAAGCTACGCGTGAGTTATGGTGTTTCCGGAAACGATCAAATTCAAAATTTTGCGTATCGAGCGTTATTGAATGGGGAAGGGGTTTATGTGTTCGACGATGTGATTACACAAGGTGTAGCGATTGGTCGACCAGCAAATCCAGATTTGAAATGGGAAACAACGAGGCAATTCAATGTGGGTCTAGATGTGACGGTATTCAAAAACCTCGATTTTACAGCGAATTATTTCATCAAAAATACATTTGATTTATTATTCCAGCCTGAAGTGACCGCGCTTTTGGGATCATACGGTCCTGGTGGTTACCCACCAATTATCAATGCAGGTGATGTTAGTAACAAAGGAATTGAATTGGAATTAGGATATACTACCAATAAAGACCGTGATTTTGTTGCCGGATTTTCAATGAATTTCTCCCGAATTCAAAATAAAGTAACGGGTGTTCCTGAAGGTGTTGACTTTATTCCTGGTGCAAGCTTTGGAGTTGGTGGTGATGTAGCTACACGTTTCCAGGAAGGATATGAAATTGGCTATTTCTTCGGTTACCAGATGGACGGGATCTTTCAAACACAAGAAGAAATTGATAACGCGTCAGTTTTTCAAGAAGGTGCAAAGCCCGGAGATATCCGATTTGTTGATCAAGATGGAGATGGTGAAATCAATTTTAGTGATGATTCAGATAAAACGTACTTAGGTTCACCAATTCCAGACTTTACCATGGGATTGATGCTCAATTTTAAATACAAGTCCTTCGATTTGTCTACCAATATTTACGCGGCAATTGGACAAGAAATTATCCGAAACTTCGAACGTCAGCAGCCATATGCGAATCAAATGGCTTATGTGATTGACCGATGGACAGGACCAGGAAGTACAAATGAGCATCCACGATTGACTACAGAGCCTACACGGAATACTATTTTCTCTTCGTATTACGTCGAAGATGGATCGTTTATCCGTATGCGAAATGTTCAATTGGGGTATACGTTACCGAATACGTGGGCACGAAAAGTTAAATTGGATAAATTGCGTGTTTA
>CANHQC010000073.1 GCA_947462695.1 Flavobacteriales bacterium
TACATTTGCTGATGAATTAGTGCTCACGCCTAATGCCAGTTGGCAAAGTGGTTCAATCTTTCTTAATTCACCAATAAATCCTGCGTTGTGCACGAAATGGACAGTTGATTTCGAGTTCCGTATATTCGGTGGAAGTGCTGCGGATGGCATAGCTTTTTGTTTTATTGACGTTCCTCCAACCGGATTTGTAAGCGGTGCTGGAATGGGAATTCCTGGTACTGCTAACGGATTAAAAGTAGGGTTGGATACCTACAATAATTGTGGTGGACCAAATCCTGAGCTTCAAATTTTTTCTGGGGCAGGCTACGACGAGTGTATTCCCGGAATGGTGAAGCTAGAAAATACCTCTGGAAATTTGAATTTTATTCGAAACAATGCATACCAACCTGCGCGGATTACCTACGATAACGGTCTAATCGAGTTGTACATTAACAATACGTTGTACCTTACAGCAAATTTTACGCTCTCTTTCACCGGCTATATGGGGTTCACAGCCTCAACAGGGGGGAATCAAGATTCACATTCCATTCGAAATGTTGTTATTTACACGGAGCAGGCAGATTCAGACGCAGGACCTGATGTCAGTTTTTGTACCGGTGATGCTACTTCCCTTGGGAGTGCAACTAACAATCAATATATCTATTCGTGGTCACCTGCAACTGGATTAAGTTCAACTTCTGTGTCTAATCCAACCGTTTCATTGGTAAACACAGGTAATTCACCTCAAACTTATGTGTATACTGTAACTACTTCGTTAGCAACTAATCCTGGTGTTTGTCCAACTACAGATCAAGTGTCCGTAACAGTATTTCCTGAATTAACTGTACTTGTGACAGATACGATTTGTACAGGTGGCCCCTATTTTTTTAATGGACAGTCGATTACTAATTCTGGTTTTTACATTGATACCTTACAAAGCTCGAATGGATGTGATTCTATTGTTCAGCTGGATTTAACGATATCCTCACCTCCTATTGTTACCATAAGTGACGCGACTATTTGTTTCGGAGAAACAGCAGTTCTGCAACCAAATGGGGCCTTAACTTACAGTTGGTCTCCGGTTATCGGACAAGTTAGTTCATCTGGAGTGCTTTCGATTAGTCCAACTCAAACAACGGTGCTTAACCTTACAGGATACAACGAATTTCAATGTGTATCTGCTGTGCCGGTTACAATCACAGTTTTGCCGATTCCTAATGTGGAAATCAATGCATTAGATTCTTCTTTGTGTGCAGGTGAGCAGGTAAATCTCGCTGCAAGCGGAGCACTTGGTTATGAATGGAATGGGTTACAGTTAGCCGGCAATACGAGTACGTCAGTTAATTATTTACCAACGCAATCCGAGTGGGTTTATCTCTTAGGTCAATCTGTCGATGGATGTCTCGCTGAGGATAGTTTGTGGATTCAAGTCAATGAACTACCTGATTTGGTTATTTCCGGTGATACAACTATTTGTGCGTCTGAAGAGGTACAATTGCTAGTTGCCGGAGCGAATACTTACAGTTGGTCAACAGGAGAAACTTCATCATCCCTTGTGTTTGCGCCAACCCAAACAACGCCAATTCAGGTTGTTGGGGCGGATATAAATGGGTGTATTGGTACTTTAAGTTCAACAATTACGGTATTCCCAATGCCTAATGCTTCTTTTTCCTCAGATGTATCCGTGGTGAGTATTGATGCTCCGGAAGTTGTTTTCACCAATTCGAGTAGCGGTGGGGTAACGAATACTTGGGACTTTTCGTTTTTGCCACTATTTGAATCAAGCGAATCGGTCATTGAAGTGACTTTTCCTCAGGTTCAAGGTGTGTATTTAGTCGGTTTAGAAGTAGAGAATGAATATGGTTGCGTTGATGAAGCATTTGTCTCTATTCAGGTTGTGAGTGATGTAATTTATTATGTGCCCAACGCTTTTACTCCAGACGGTGATGAGTTTAATCAGGTTTTTATTCCTGTTTTTACCAGTGGATTTGATCCCTATAATTTTAATATGGAGATTTATAACCGTTGGGGTGAATTGATTTTTGCATCACAGAATCATTTGGAAGGTTGGGATGGATCTTATGGAGGGTATAAATGTCCGAGTGGCGTCTATTCTTGGAAGATTACCTACAAAACGCCAAGTAATGATTTCAAAGAGACGATTACCGGTCACGTGGAATTGCTTCATTGACAGTAAATTTATAACGTTTAAAAATTAAAGATTAGGTACAAATGACATTCTCCTTTATGAATAAAATAACTTTTGCCTTTGGGCTTGGATTGTTTCTCCTTTTTTCTTGTTCATCTACCAGAAAAGCACCTATTGAGTCTTTAGAAATGACAAAATTAGACCCATCTAAAACCTTGGGAAAAGTGATTAAAACGGACTCTTGTGGGTTTATTTTAGAGGTATTGGGATCTGGAGATTCGATGTACTTATTACCTTTAAATCTACCCAATGAATACGAAAAACAAGGCGTGCGCATTCAGTTTGCTTATGTATTGAGTCGTGCGAAACAACCTTCTGGCTGTCTAGTTAATAAGGTTGTTACACTTGAAAATATCGAAAAAGTTAATCCTTAATTGATAACAGTTCCACTAGGTCTGCCACCATATAAGCTAATGCTTTTCCAACAATTTTTTCTTCCAGTGGCGTCGATGGTGCTCCTTCAGTGAGGTGAACATAGCATGTTTTCGGCTGGACCAACGTGCGCAAATACCACCTCGCTTGTTCAACGGAAAATCCACTAGGGGAGAATGCTGAGCTTGGCATATATGCGATGGAATCCAAATCCAGTTCAACTCCATGTGGTGTGTGTTGGATGGATTTTTTTACCTCCAGGATGTCTGTTTTGAATTGCTCATCATTTAACAAATAATCTTCGAAAAAGGTAAACGAGGCATTCATGTGATTCAATTGATCAAATAGAAATGAGCTGTTATATGCTCTGTGTAAACCGAGAACAGTGTACTTGTTTAAAAAACCTTCTGAATGAGCAAGACTAAAGCTATTTCCGCTATGCCGTCCTTCTGATTTTCTGCAATCTGCATGTGGATCAAGATTAACAACATTTATTGGTGATTGAATTGCATGCGATGCTGCTTTAATTAACGGGTAAGCATTGTTGTGACCCCCACCAACAACTACAACGAGAATATCTTTTTTAAAATAGGGTTTGATTATGTCATAAACGAGTTGATCCAATATTTCGACTGACTCTCTTAGTTCGGTGATGGTATCGTAGGTTGAATGTTGAACAATTTTCCCTAAATAACATATGTGTTTACCAGCTAGAAATGCGTTGTCTTGCATATTGACAAAGCGGTTTAAAAAAGCAGGAAATGCCTTTTCTGCTCCTGAAATTCCAAGGTTAGCAAGAGGTCCATTAGATTCTTCAATTCCAAGTAGGACGATTTTCGTGTCTGGATTGATCGAGCCACAACACATGGTTTCTCCCAGTTTGGTCTCACCTTCTCTCCGATTGGTTAATTCAGTGAGTTGGGTATTGTCTGAAAGGATAAACTCAAAAGGATTATTCAGAGACATATGCTTGGAGTAAGGAGGAAAAAAAATCGGGTGCTGGTATTGGTTTGAAATTGCCTGCTTTAATAAAAACAAGTGTCGTTTGGGCAGTAGCAATTTGTTTGCCTTCAGCAGTTGAAATGGAATAATCAAAAAACAACCTTGCGCCCTTGATTTCAGTAATGGCCGTAGTAATTATAAGTTCGTCATCATATTTTGCCGGATGTTGATAACTGATTTTAAATTCCGAAACCGGTAACATGATTCCTTGATGTTCCAGTTCTTTATAACTCATGCCTAGTGCACGCATGGCTTCAACCCGTCCTACTTCACAATACTGTGCATAATTGCCGTAATAACAATAGCCCATTTGGTCCGTTTCTCCGTAGCGAACGCGAAGTGAGGTGGAATGCGAATAGTTTGTTTTCATACGTAAATATTGCCGTAAAAATAAATGCTTTAAAAGCATAAATGTCGACAATCTTTACTAATTTTAAGTCATACGGTGTTTGAGGTGGTTTTGATATGTTTTGGTTCCCTATTTGACTAAAACAGTAAATCTTTTCCTCTTTTAGAGCGGTGAGCAGCTTTTTCAACGAAATTGTTAATTCACATGTAAAACTTTTTAAAAAGTCAACACCATTTTCACTTTTTTTTTCACTTTTTTATGTAAATATTTGTCCTGTCTGAAAAGGCGTACCACTTTGTTGAAAACATTATCGCTTTCTTCAATTTTATCTTTAACCGAAACTTAATAAATGTAAAATGCTAATGAGTACTAGTCACGAAGGTGTTTGGAATGCGTGTTTAAAAGTTATCAAGGATAATATTTCTTTGCAAGCATTCAAAACATGGTTTGATCCGATTGTTCCTATACGTTTAGAAAATAGTGTATTGACAATTCAAGTGCCTTCGCATTTTTTTTATGAATGGTTAGAAGAAAATTACATTACGCTTCTAAAAAAGGTAATTAAGAAGGAGTTGGGTACAGACGGTACGTTAGAGTACAGTATTGTGATGGAAAACAACACAACTAACTCTACGCCTTACACTGTAAAGCTTCCTGCGTTAAATAAAAAGTCAATCAAGAATGCACCGGTTACAATGCCGATCAATCTGAATGAAAATCAAATCAGAAATCCGTTTATCATTCCAGGTCTCAAAAAAGTAAACGTTGATTCCAATTTGAATCCTTCTTATTCTTTTGAGAATTTTGTAGAAGGTGATTGCAATAGGTTGGCAAGAGCATCTGGATACGCAGTAGCCAATAAGCCTGGCGGAACCGCATTCAACCCACTTTTGATATATGGAGGTGTCGGATTAGGAAAAACCCACCTTGCTCATGCTATCGGGATTTCCATCAAAAATCAATTTCCGAATAAAACAGTTCTTTATGTTGGATCGGAAAAGTTTGCGCACCAATTTATTGATGCAATAAAGAATCAAACAACGAATGATTTCATTCATTTTTATCAAATGATCGACGTATTGATCATTGATGACGTACAATTTTTCTCAGGTAAGGAAAAAACGCAAGATGTGTTCTTCCATATCTTTAACCACTTGCACCAAAACGGAAAACAGATCATCTTAACGTCGGATAAACCACCGGTAGAGATGCAGGGAATGGAACAACGTCTTCTTTCTCGTTTCAAATGGGGACTTTCAGCCGATTTAGGTGCTCCGGATCTTGAAACACGTATAGCAATTCTTGAAAAGAAAATGTACGGAAACGGAATCGAACTTCCACGTGATGTTGTAGAATACCTCGCGTACTCTATCAATACCAATGTGCGTGAAATGGAAGGTGCGTTAAATACACTCCTTGCTCAAGCATCGTTGAACAAAAAGGCTATTACGCTTGAATTAGCGAAGCAAATGGTAGATAAATTCGTCAAGAATACGGCGCGAGAAGTATCCATCGAATACATTCAAAAAGTGGTTTGTGATTATTTCGATCTTCCAATTGAAATGTTGAAATCGAAGACAAGAAAACGTGAGGTCGTACAAGCGCGTCAGATTTCGATGTATTTCTCGAAGAAAATGACGAAATCATCTCTCGCTAACATTGGTGCACATTGCGGAGGTAAAGACCACGCAACGGTGCTTCATGCCTGCAGAACGGTTATGAACTTATCTGAAACGGACAAGCAATTTAGGGTGTACCTAGAAGATTTAGAGAAGAAATTAACGATTCAATAAAAATAACAGCCTCCGAAATGGAGGCTTTTTTATCTTTTAACATATGGAAAATCAATTCATTTCATTCGCTGTAATTGGACTAATTGCGCTGTTACTTATTTTTAAATCAGTCATCATCGTGCGAGAAGCATCTGCTGTAGTTATCGAACGATTGGGAAAATTCCAACGTATTTTACAACCCGGATTTGCTTTAATCATCCCATTTATTGATCGCCGTGCGGCAGTAATCAATTTGCGCGTGCAACAATTGGACGTAACCGTAGAAACAAAAACGTTAGACAATGTATTTGTGAACCTTCAAGTGTCTGTTCAATTTAAAGTGGGAGCAGATCAAGTGAAAGAAGCATATTACTCACTCGACAATCCAAGAAATCAAATTTCTTCGTATGTGTTTGATGATGTCCGAGCAGAAGTACCGAAGTTGGAGTTGGACGATGTGTTCGCTAAAAAAGAAGATATTGCATTGGCTGTACAACAGAATATTCACGAAAGTATGGATGAATATGGGTACCACATTCTAAAGGCATTAATTACAGATATTGATCCTGACCATAAAGTTAAGGACGCAATGAACCGCATAAATGCCGCAAAGCGTGATAAAGAAGCGGCAATGGAAGAGGGAGAGGCCAACAAAATTAAAATCATTAAAGAAGCTGAAGCTGAAGCTGAGTCAAAACGTTTGTCTGGTGAAGGTATCGCTCGCCAACGACTGGAAATTGTGCGTGGATTTAAAGAGTCAGTCGAGGATTTTAAACGTTCACTCGATCAAGTTACTCATGAAGAAATCATGCAATTTGTCCTTATGACGCAGTATTTTGATACGTTGAAAGACATCGGTTCGAATTCAAAAAATTCTTCGATTATGATGCCGCATTCGCCAGGAGGAATGAAAGATTTTCAAGAACAAATTATTGCGGGAACATTTATCGGTAATAAATTTAAAGATCAGCAATCCAGCAATCAATAAATCATGTTTTCAAATTGACCGTTCCGAATTTTTAAGGTGTCATTGATACCTGTCCGGATAAAATCAACCTGAAAAAATCCGCCCATTTTATGGTTTATTGTGTCGTGATTATATATGGCAAATGTTCCATTTTCAGCACTCAAATATAAATTACCAAAGTATTCGCCGAAACTTCCAGAAGAAGAGATGGGGTACACATTAATTCCACCATTATTCCCGAGGTTAATTTGGATTTTCAGACTATCATTGAAGGCAAGTAAAGACCAGTTTCCATTCGAATAGGATAAAGATTTTGTATCCATCGTAATCGGTTGATCATTACATTCCAAGTAAACATAACTAGGAGTGTAAGCAATACAAGGATCGCAAGTTCCACCACAATCGATACCAACTTCTCCCGGATCTAAAAACCCATTTGTACAGGTGTCAACTGCCTCTTCATCTTTTTTGCATGACGAAAAAAACACTAACATTGCAAATCCAAACAAAAAGTAAGCTTTCATAGATTGATGTTGAATGACGAATGTAGGAAATAAAACGCGATGAGTGAAAATTGGTCATACAAAACTGTTCGTGAACATTCGACTGAGACATTCAAAGAAAAAGGATCACGCTTTATTGGTTTGATCGTAGCTTGTCATACTGAGGATGAGGTAAAAGCCCAGCTTGAACGTTGGCGTACTGAACACAGTCAAGCTACTCATGTGTGTTACGCGTACCGCTTAGGGACAAAAGGTGAACGCTATCGGGCCAACGATGATGGAGAGCCTTCCAATTCTGCCGGTCAACCCATTCTTGGTCAATTGATTTCTGCCGGAATAACGAACGTATTGTGTGGAGTAGTCAGGTATTATGGTGGGACAAAACTTGGTGTTGGTGGGTTAATTCAAGCGTATCGCGAAGCAGCCAAGTTGGCTATCGAAGCAAGTGTTATCGTTGAGCGAGAAGAAGAATGCACGTTTCGAATCGAATTTGATTATGCGGAAATGCCAACAGTTCTGGCACTGTTAAAGCGATCGACCCGCCTAGTTCAACCACCGGAAATTAGCGATAGATGTGCTGTTGTCGTGAGTTGTCCCGTTCGACATGTTGATTCAGTTCAATCACAATTAGCAGAATATAAATCAGTATCAATCATACCTTTAACTAATGGATAGACTATCATTTTTAGCAGAATTAATTGCAATTCCCGGGGCGTCAAGCGATGAGTCGAAAGTGAAAGCATTTCTAATCGATTTCATTCTAAAAGAAATGAAAAATTGGAAGTGCCAACCACAACTTATCAATGATCCTGATACACAAGACACTTTTGCGCTAGTGTTTGGTACACCCCGAACGGCGATATATGCACATATTGATACCATTGGTTTTTCGGTTGGTTATGAACGCGATTTGATTAAAATTGGTGGACCGAGAAGTATTGATGGCATTCAACTTGTTGGTTCAGACAGCAAAGGTCACGTAGAAGCTGAATTAATGGTTATTGATGATGAGGACGGCTCACATCACCTTGAATATGTGTGCGAAAGGATGATTGATCGTGGTACTATTTTAACCTTTAAACCCAATTTTCGGGAAACCGCTGATACGATCCAATCGCCTTATTTGGATAATCGCCTTGGCGTTTGGGTAGCGTTGGAAGTGGCTCGAACCATGGAAAATGGCGCCATCGTTTTCTCGTCCTATGAAGAACACGGCGGAAATTCCGTTGGGTATTGGGCGAATTATTTGAAAAATACGTTTGGTACTCGACAGGCATTGATTTCGGATATTACGTGGGTCACACATGGCGTTGTGCACAATGGAGGAGTAGCGATTTCCATGCGAGATAGTGGATTGCCGCGAAGAGCCTACCTCCACAAAATCATCGA
>CANHQC010000074.1 GCA_947462695.1 Flavobacteriales bacterium
ACAACCTGAAGTTAGTTGCACCGAATAACCGCCCAAAAATTGACATTATTGTGGTTGGAACAGGTCTAGCTGGAGCATCTGCAGCCGCTTCACTTGGTGAAATGGGATACAATGTTAAAGCATTTTGTTTCCAGGATTCACCGCGTCGCGCACACTCCATTGCCGCACAAGGTGGTATAAACGCCGCTAAAAACTACCAAAACGACGGTGACAGCATTTACCGCTTGTTTTACGATACGATCAAAGGAGGTGATTACCGCGCCCGTGAAGCCAACGTTCACCGTTTGGCTGAAGTGTCTGGAAACATCATCGACCAATGTGTGGCGCAAGGCGTTCCATTTGCCCGCGAATACGGTGGATTATTAGATAACCGGTCATTTGGAGGAACGCAAGTTCAGCGTACATTCTATGCTGCTGGACAAACTGGTCAACAATTATTGCTTGGTGCTTACTCCGCTCTTTCACGTCAGGTTGGACTTGGTCGCGTGAAAATGTACCACCGCCACGAAATGCTTGACTTGGTAAAAGTCGACGGAAAAGCCAGGGGAATCATCGCACGTAACCTTGTTACGGGAGAAATAGAACGTCATTCGGCACACGCCGTGATTATTGCTTCTGGTGGTTATGGAAACGTGTATTTCTTATCCACGAACGCGATGGGAAGTAACGTTACTGCAGCGTGGAAAGTACACAAACAAGGCGCCTACTTTGCCAACCCATGTTTCGTACAAATTCACCCGACATGTATTCCTGTTCACGGAACAAACCAGTCGAAATTGACATTGATGTCGGAGTCGCTGCGTAATTCTGGTCGAATTTGGGTGCCAAAGAAAAAAGAAGACGCAGAAGCCATTCGTGCTGGGCAACTAAAACCAACTCAGATTACTGAAGACGACCGTGATTATTTCTTGGAAAGACGTTACCCGGCGTTTGGTAACCTCGTTCCACGTGACGTTGCATCTCGCGCAGCAAAAGAACGTTGTGATGCCGGTCATGGAATTGAAGCAAACGACACAAACGAAGGAGTATACTTAGATTTCTCTACTGAAATCAAAAGTAAAGGACGACAAGCAGCCTTTGCGAAAGGGGAACACAATCCTTCTGACGAGCGCATCATCGAACTTGGTAAAAAATGGGTAGAGGAAAAATACGGTAACCTCTTCCAGATGTACGAGAAAATCACAGATGAAAACCCATATGAAACACCGATGAAAATTTATCCAGCAGTTCACTACACTATGGGAGGTGTTTGGGTAGATTACAACTTACAAAGTACCATTCCGGGATGTTTTGTGGCAGGAGAAGCTAATTTCTCGGATCACGGAGCTAACCGACTTGGTGCTTCAGCGTTGATGCAAGGATTGGCAGACGGGTATTTTGTGCTTCCTTACACCGTGTCTGACTACCTTTCAAACGACATCAGAACGGGATCAATTTCAACGGATCTACCGGAATTTGAAGAAGCAGAAAACCGAGTAAAATCACTTATCGATAAATTCATCACCAACAACGGAACGAAATCTGTTGACCATTTCCACAAGCGCCTAGGACAAATTATGTGGAATAAAGTTGGAATGTCAAGAAGCACAGATGGATTAAAGCTGGCCATTGAAGAGATTGCTGCATTGAAAGAGGAGTTTTACAACAATGTATACGTTCCTGGTTCTGCAGATCAATTGAATCCTGAATTGGAAAAAGCACTTCGCGTAGCAGACTTCATCGATCTAGGTCAACTTATGGCAATGGATGCATTGCAACGAAACGAGTCGTGTGGTGGACATTTCCGTGAAGAATACCAAGACGAAGAAGGTGAGACGCTTCGTGACGATGAAAACTTCAAATTTGTAGGAGCTTGGGAATATACCGGTCACGACATTAGCAAGGCAAATCTCCACAAAGAAGAACTGAAGTACGAGTTTATCAAAATTGCAGCGCGTAATTACAAATAATGACACAACGCTAGAATTATGGCATCAAAAAATATCAATGTAACCTTAAAAATTTGGCGTCAGCAGAATGCAAATGCCAAGGGAAAAATGGAAACGTACAACTTGGACAACGTTTCTACAGACAGTTCCTTTTTGGAAATGCTTGATCAATTGAACGAGCAATTAATTAACGAACGTCAAGAACCAGTCGCTTTCGATCACGATTGTCGCGAGGGAATCTGCGGAATGTGCTCGTTGTACATCAACGGTCGCGCTCATGGTCCGGATACAGGTGTTACAACTTGTCAGTTACACATGCGTAAATTCAACAACGGAGATACGATTTACATCGAACCGTGGAGAGCGAAAGCGTTTCCTGTGGTGAAAGACCTTGTGGTGGACAGAAGTGCATTTGACCGCATTCAACAAGCGGGTGGATTCGTATCAGTTAATACATCAGGTCGAACGATCGATGCGAACACGATTCCAATTCCAAAATCGGATGCAGATAAAGCATTTGAAGCAGCGGCTTGTATTGGATGTGGCGCATGTGTAGCAACATGTAAAAACAGCTCAGCAATGTTGTTTGTTGGCGCGAAAGTATCACAATATGCGCTTCTGCCTCAAGGAAAAGTAGAAGCAAAAGAACGTGTGATGAATATGGTGCGTCAGATGGATGAAGAAGGGTTTGGAAACTGTACCAATACAGGAGCATGTGAAGTAGAATGTCCGAAAGGAATTTCTTTGGAAAACATTGCGCGCATGAACCGCGAATTCATGAAAACGATGTTCAGTTAACATTCAAACACATTAACAAAATGAAAACCACTTGATTATGAGTGGTTTTTTTTATGCCTAATTGTTTGATGTATTCATCCAAATTTTTTCATGTTTGTTGATTTTTATATTATTTTAGCGCTAACTAAAACATAAAAGTGTATGAAAAAATTATTACTTGTTTTCGCTGTAGTTGGGGCATCTTTTGCGTCCCAGGCACAAGTTATTTGTGCAGTGCAGTCACCTGCAAGTATCGCAGGAAACTACTCGTTTACATGGGCTGATCCACCAGGAGGTTGGGGAACACCAGATTTCTTAATTCCGGGAACGTTTATTGAAGACACCTTAATTATGGTGAATGATGGAACACCTGGAAACAATGCTACGTATGGAAACTTACTTCAAGAAGAAGGGTGTAATCCATCACCAGTTAATGCTTACGCTGGAAAAATTTGTGTTATTCGTCGTAACACATGTGAGTTTGGAAAGAAAGCATTTGAAGCTCAAACAGCAGGTGCAATCGGTGTTATCATCGTAAACCGTGACCCAGACGTTATCGGAATGGGCCCGGGAGCTGACGGTGCAAACGTTACGATTCCAGTTGTCATGTTGTCTAGTACAGACGGTCAATTATTGATTGATCAAATGGCTAACGGACCAGTTGTTGCCTTGATTGGTAACAAAACAGGTTTATTCCCTAACGATGCTGGTATCACGCCAGGAGCAACGTTAATTTCTAAGTCTTATGGTGTTCCATCACAATTGGCTCAAAACGCATCTGAATTCAACTTTGAATTAGGAACTCGCGTATACAACTATGGAACAGGAACACAAAACAACATAAGTGTTACTGCAAACATCAATGGTCCATCTGGAACATCTGTGTACAACAACACTGTAAATGTTGGAACTTTAATCTCTGGAGATAGTGTAGATATTTTCCCTGGTGGAGCTTTCTCATTCCCACAGTTTAGTTTACCTACATATGCACCTGGTCGTTATTCATTGTCTTACACGGTGAATTTAAGTGGGGTAAGTGACGATTATGATTCTGACAACATTGTGACTTCTGACTTCGTAGTTAATGATTCTATTTTCTCATATGCTATGTTAGATGAAGTAACTGGATTACCAGTTGCAAACAATGGATACCGTCCGTCAACTAATAACGCTACGTTCTCTACTTGTATGGTTATTGACAACCCTAACGCGAGCCGTTTAGCAGTGAAAGGTGTTTACTTTGCAGCTTCAACTTCTTCTGCATCAGGTGTTTCACTTGAAGGAGAAGAGATTGCTATTAACTTGTACCGTTGGGAAGACGTTTTCGTTGACTTGAACGACGCTGCACTTGCGTTTACTACGTTGAACTCAGTTGCGTTTGGTTTCTATAACTATACAGCTGATCAGCAAAGTGAAACAGTTTACGCTGAATTCGATACACCTGTAGCGTTAGAAGACAACCAACGTTATTTAGCGTGTGCGCAAACAGTGAACCTTGAAGTTTACCTTGGGCACGATACTAAAACGAACTATTTGTGGAACGAAGGCTTCTATTTACAGCCGCTTTCTCCAAATGAAAGTGATGGTACATATTTCGCTTCTGGATTTGGAATGGATGTTCCTTCAGCTATGGGATTAGCTGTATTCAATGCTGATGAACTTGGTATTGATGAAGTTACTTCTACTGTTGATGGTAAAGCATTCCCTAACCCAGCGACTAACGATGTTACAATTAGCATCGAAGGAGAAGGATCTGCACAAGTTGTGGTAACTGATTTAACTGGTAAAGTTGTAATTAATAACGGTGTAAACCTTGTTAATGGCAATGCTGGCCTTAATATTTCTACGCTTGACGCTGGAATGTACGTATTCAACGTTACACTTGAAAACGGAAAAACAGCACAATTCAATGTGGTAAAGAAATAATACAATCTTTTTAAATTGAAAACGGCTACTTCAATGAGGTAGCCGTTTTTGTTTTTACATGCTTTTCATTCGATTTAAGCCTCTTTTCTGCTGTTTTTAACACGTCGCCTAACAGACAGAAACAATCCTCACCAGTCCTCTAAAAACGAGTCCAAATCCCTTCGGTCTTTTTTAGTGGGTTTACCCGTTCCATTTTCACGGTATACTTGCTGCGATTGTTGGTATAAACGGTACTTTTCAATCTCTTCAGGAAGCGTTAGGTCAATGATATAATCTGCAACAAGCTTGGCGCCCACACGTTTGTCAAGCAACTGAATTACTTTATAGGAGAACACGGCTGTATTTTTGGAGACTTGAATAACATCGCCAATTTTTGGAAGTTTAGCCGGCTTAACTGATTCCCCGTTCACTTTTATTTTTGACTTTGATAGCAACTCAGCAGCCTGAGAACGCGTTTTTGCCAACCGAACAGACCAAATGTATTTATCCCAACGACAACTCATTTCGTCGTTTTTTAGTGAAGGAATTTACCACTTGACCATAAGACTCATCCACCAACGAATAAATCAATTCATCCGGTACGTCATAATTTACTCGCACAGTGTTCCAATGCGTTTTGTTCATATGGTAACCTGGACGTATTCCGTCGTATTGTTCACGTAAATCAACTGCTTTATCGGGAGCACATTTCAAATTAACTTGCTCAAACGAATCGACATCCAACAACGCAAACACTTTTCCGTCAACCTTGAAGACAAGCGTTCGTTCATCAAAAGGAAACCCCTCGGTTACGAAGGGTTTCTTAAGGCAATATGTACGAAAATCGTCGAGATACATCAATTAATGCAGTGCGGGCGCATGATCGTAGCGACCAAGGTTACGAAGCATTCGCGTGTGCTCAGCTAAGGCCTCATAAAATGTTTTATACGAATAATACGGTAAATTATATTCCTTTGCTGTTTGTTCCACAATTTGAGAAATTTTGCGGTAATGCACATGGCATATATTCGGGAACAAGTGGTGTTCAACTTGGTAATTTAATCCTCCTACGTACCAAGAAAACAAACGTGCACCCGGAGCAAAATTAGCTGTATTGTACAATTGATTTACCGCCCAATCCGCATCAATATTTCCAGACTCATCCGGCATTGGAAAATCGGAAGTTGGTACGACGTGTGCCGGTTGAAAAATGGCAGCAAGTGTTAATCCAGACACATAATTCATAATTATAAACCCAACGATTGTCACCCAAATAGGCGCTGTTGTGATCCAAATAGGCAACAAGATAAACAACGCAAAGTAAGCAGCCTTCGCAATAATTAACGTGGCCATATGTTTTGCAAAAGTGGTTTTCTGTGTTTTTATTAAATCTCTTCTATGGTAACGAATGGCTTGTTTGTAGTCTTTTGAAATGAACCACATTAACGTCATTAATCCATAAAAAAACCAAGCATACATATGCTGATAACGGTGCAATTTTCTTCTTTTTTCGTGCGGAGAAAAGCGCATAATCACGCCAGGATTGATGTCTTCATCCATTCCTGTTACATTGGTGTACGTGTGGTGTAACACATTGTGCTGAATGCGCCAGTTGACGTCACTTCCTCCAAGTAAGAACATCACGTAACCCACCCATTTATTTACTTTTTCATTTTTTG
Source organism: Flavobacteriales bacterium (assembly GCA_947462695.1). GTDB lineage: Bacteria > Bacteroidota > Bacteroidia > Flavobacteriales_D > Crocinitomicaceae > M0103. Next base: position 6,290 of record CANHQC010000074.1, read on the forward strand.
AATACGTTCCGTGATTGGCGTCGTGCATGACGGAAAGTCCTAAACCTGCCATACCAAAACCCATTAATCCCCACAACACTAATGTTAACCACGTACTTTCAACAACTGTTAAAATTAACGCAAATGGCCCCATGTACAATGCAAGCATAACAATGGTTTTAATCACCATATTCGCATTTGCATGTCGAGAAATATTGTTTGATTTAAAGTAGGTATTCACGCGCTGTCTAAGTACTTTGTAAAATTCCTCGTTGTGCGTTCGTGTGAACTGAATTGATTTACTATTCATTTCGTTTATTTAATGGATGGGTAAAGATACGGATAAAACGGGTCGACAAACATGAATTAATCTGTGGATTGAGTTTATTCGTTCACAATCGAATGTTTGTTCAATTGTTGCATTATACCCTTAAACAGTTTATTCGTTAACTTTGTTCTAGAAACCAGCAATATGGAAGCAACAACAAGCAACAACAACTACTGCATTGACTTACTATCAAGAAAGCGCCTTCCCACATTAACCGTACGAATTGGCGCGCTTGAAATGGGCGGCGAAAACCCTATTCGACTTCAATCCATGACGACAACAGATACCATGGATACAGAAGGATCTGTAAATCAATCCATACGTATGATTGAAGCCGGCTGCGAATTGGTTCGGTTAACAGCTCCTAGCAAGAATGAAGCGGAAAATTTAGGGGTCATTCGTAAAAAACTGAACGATCTGGGTTACAATACACCATTAGTTGCCGACATACATTTTACCCCAAACGCAGCGGAAATTGCCGCAAAACTGGTGGAAAAAGTACGCGTTAACCCTGGTAACTATGCAGATAAAAAGAAATTTGAAGAAATCGACTATACTGATGAAAGCTATCAGTCTGAATTAGCGCGTATTGAACAGAAATTTACTCCATTAGTACTGCTCTGTAAAACACATGGAACAGCCATGCGGATTGGTACTAACCACGGTTCGTTATCAGATAGAATTTTAAGTCGATACGGTGACACACCAGAAGGAATGGTAGAGTCGGCATTTGAATTCATTCGCATTGCAGAAAAACATGACTTTTATAACCTAGTCATATCAATGAAAGCGAGTAATACGCTCGTTATGGTGCAAGCCTACAGGTTACTCGTTGCTAAAATGCTTGAAAATGGCCGATGTTACCCTCTTCACCTTGGGGTGACAGAAGCTGGTGACGGTGAAGATGGCCGGATTAAATCAGCAGTTGGAATCGGTGCCTTGCTTGAAGACGGAATTGGCGATACCATTCGTGTATCGTTAACGGAAGAACCCGAATTTGAAATTCCAGTCGCACGCAAATTGGCCGAAAAGTTTAATTCGCACACAGAAACAGCACACATTGAACACACAGCGATTCACCTTCCTTATTCTCCGTATTCATATCAACGACGTGAAACATTTACAATTGATCGAATAGGCGGAAAGAATGTACCTGTAGTCGTTGCTGATTTATCGCAGAAAAGTGGAATAACTCCGGCAAACTTCTTTGGATTCGGTTATTCATATTCTGTTCAACTTGACAAGTGGAACATTCTCGATCTGGCAGCAGACTATGTCTATATCGGTGATCAAACCTTAGATTTTGAAGTTCCAGGCACATTAGGCGTACTTGTCGATGTTCACACATGGAAACAACACTACACTGCAAAACAAGGCTTTTTTCCCATTGGAACTTGGCAAGAAATTTCCACACTACCAACTGGACAAGCGAGCTTCTGCTTCTTTCAGGCAGAAGAATACATTCCTTACAACGAACTCGCTGTACAAAGCGCTATTGTACCTGTATTGCGCACATCCTTTGCGAACCGCGTTCATTTGTATCGCAATATTTATTTGAATTTTGCGAAATTCAATATAAAACAACCCGTAATACTGCAAGGTTCTAACAACGACTCAGATCCAGAGAATTTCCAGCTATTCGTGTCGAGTGAATTAGGCTCCTCCCTTATTGATGGGTTTGGTGATGGACTATGGATCAAATCAAACCAGCCACTGCAAATGATTAACTCAACAGCATTTGGAATCCTTCAGGCAACAAGAACACGCATCTCGAAAACAGAATATATATCTTGTCCGTCATGCGGAAGAACGCTTTTTGATTTACAAGAAACGACAGCCAAAATTCGAAAAGAAACAGCCCACTTAAAAGGCATTAAAATCGGCATTATGGGCTGTATTGTCAATGGGCCAGGGGAAATGGCAGATGCAG
>CANHQC010000075.1 GCA_947462695.1 Flavobacteriales bacterium
GGAATAATAATCAACCTGCGTCCATGGATCTTGAAAATCAGCTAACCAAGGAATTCCGAATCGTTCCGAAAGTCGCATGCCAATAACGGTATTGGTGTGCGGAGGACCATCGGTGAAAATCGCATCGACTGGATTGTTTTTTAGGTAGTCACTCAAGTAAGAAACAGATGGCTTTATCCACATGAAACGGGCATCAGGAATGAAAAAGTTTCCTCTGACCCACATGCCGAGTTTATCGATAATAGTTTTCTTACGAGAGGAATTCGCAGTTATGTTTTGAAGCGGTGCGTTCTTTTTTCTTCCTGAAAAAAACTTGAAGGCATTTATGGGTTCAGTAATGGGTACTTTATGAATTTCTAATCCTTCCGGAATGTCTTTTTCATTGCTGAAATCCAGGTACTGATAGGCTGCGTTTTCTGCGGTGAAAATAATGGGCTCCCAACCGAAATCTCTGAGGTACTTAGCAATTTTCAAACAGCGCAACACCGTAATTCCACCCGACGGTGGCCAATGGTATGTTATAATCAATACGCGCTTCAATTCTGCTTTGTTTACAGCACAAACATACGCATTATCCCTAGTTTGTTCTGAATTCTATGCTATATTCCATGGTCTAAATGGTTGAATTTAAATTGTGCACCAACATTGACTATATTTGCCTAACTGATGGGAATTGTCCAAAAAGATGCGTTTCGAACCATGCTGATTTCTTATGTGGGAATCGCGTTGGGGTATGTGAATAAAGGGTTGTTATTCCTTATCATCCTTTCCACCGAGCAGATTGGGTTGATTAATTTACTTGTTACAGTCGGAACCTTGTTTGCTCAATTCGCCAATCTCGGAACGGTTTATTCTACTTGGAAGTTCTTTCCGTATTTTAAAAACGAGGAAAATAAGCACCACGGATTTTTACCATTCATTTTACGTATCGTTTGGATTGGTATTTTTCTTTGTACACTAACGTTTGTACTTTTTAGGCCTGAAGTTCAAGCTCTTTATGGTGAACGTTCATCGGCTTTTACAGACTATTACTTTATGGTGTTGCCAATTGGTATTTCAACCGTTTTGTACCTCGTTGTAGAAATTTACCTGCGTGCATTGTATAAAAATACGTTAGCTGTTTTTGCGTTGGAAATTGGCTTGCGTGTCGCTCTTACAATTCTACTCGCCTTGCTCTTCTTTAAAGTCATCGATTTTCATTGGTTTGTCATTTTACAGAGCTTCAGTTACCTCATTCCGGTGACTATTCTTGCGGTTTACCTCATTAAATTGGGAGAGTTTAATGTATCGTGGAAAACGGTCGATATTTCTAATCGTTTCAGAAAAATTATACGCAATTTCTCCGCGTTTAATTACATCAATACCTTAGGAATTGTCTTTGTACATTCACTAGATGTCATGATGATTGCCTATTATTTGGGATTGGAAGCGACTGGAGTTTATACTACTGTGGTTTTCCTTGCATCCGCGCTTCAAGTGCCTTACAAGTCGGTTTTGCGTGTCAGTTCGCCTCTTGTTGCTGATCATTGGAAGCGACGTGAAATGGATAAAATGCAGCAGTTATATACCAAAGTCAGTTCGGTTGCCCTTATAATTGGTTTAGCGCCATTTCTTGTCATTTGGTTAAACATCGATTTCTTGTTTAGTTTCCTGAAGCCAGAATTTCTTCCTGGAGTTTGGGTGTTTTTCTTTTTGATGATGGGACGATTGCTCGATATGTATTTTGGAATTAACGGCTCCATCTTTGTCACATCTAAAAAGTACAAATACGACATCGTATTCACATTGCTTCTAATAGGTATTGTCTACGGGTTAAACACGGTATTCATTCCGAAATGGGGAATCGCAGGCGCGGCAATTTCAACGTCGTTGTCACTGATTGTGTACAATGTCGGCAGATTGATTTTTGTCTGGAAGGCGTATAATCTGCAGCCGTTCGCTTGGAGTCAATTCAAGGTCATTGGCCTTGCGCTGGTTACACTTTTCGCTGGAATGTGGGTTTCCGATACACTTAATCTTGGCACATGGATAGATGTATTTGTTCAACTTTTGATAGTTGGAATCCTTTTCATCTTGCCAATCCTGATTTTTCGATTGGATCCGGAAATTTCGAACTATGTAACGAAGCTTAAGAGGCGATTCGTTTCGTGATGAATCAAGCCATTTTCGATCGAACAACCTCCAATGCCGCTTTTATCCCAGCAGGATTTTTTCCGCCCGCTGTTGCAAAAAACGGTTGACCACCGCCACCTCCTTGTATATGCGATGCCGCTTCCCGAATCAATTGACCTGCGTTGAACGAGTGTTCATTCACCACGCTATCTGAAGCTATAATACTCAACGTACATTTATCTCCTTCAACACCACCAATCACTCCCACAAAACGATCGTGTTCTCCTTTTAATTGGAATAAGATATCTTTAATCGAGTTCGCGTCAAGATCAACTTGCGCTGCTAGAAAATCGATCCCATTAACTTGTTCAATGGATTGCTTCAATGCGTGTTTGACTTGAATCGCTTTTTCTTTGGTCAATGCATCGACTTCTTTTTGCAGTTGCTGATTGCGGGAAATTAGGTCTTCAACAGCTTTGATAACATCCTTCGGATTTTTCAATAATCCATAAATAGTATCGTATTGCGCTGCTTTTGTGGTGAAGTATGCTTCAGCCGCACTTCCGCTGATCGCTTCTATTCTTCGCACACCAGCTGCAACTGCTGATTCTGAGGTGATTTTAAATAATCCAATCTGTCCAGTGTTCGGAATATGCGTTCCACCACATAGCTCAACTGATTCACCGAATTGAATAACACGAACCGCATCGCCGTATTTCTCTCCAAATAGCGCCATAGCACCCATTGAAGTAGCTTGTTCGATAGGGACATTCCGTAATTCATTTAAGGCGATATTTGCTTTGATCGCATGATTCACACGCGCCTCGATTGCTGCCAATTCTTCATCACTCACTTTTGAAAAATGAGAGAAATCAAAACGCAAGTAATCCGGATTTACCAATGAGCCTTTTTGTTCCACGTGTTCTCCAAGTACGCTTCTTAAGGCATGATGGAGTAGGTGAGTGGCAGAGTGATTTCCGGCTGAGGCCAATCGATTAGACGTGTTTACTTCAGCCGTGTAAGATTCTTCCAATTCAGTAGGAAGCTGTTCCGTAAAATGAACGATGAGGTTGTTCTCTTTTTTGGTATCGAAAATCGGAATAGAACCGTTTTTACCTCGCAAAATACCTTTGTCACCCACTTGACCACCTCCTTCTGGATAAAACGGAGTTTTGGTCAACACAACTTGGTAGAATGTTTTTTGCTTTTGAGCCACTTTGCGGTATTTTACAATGGATACTTCAGTGGATAGTTCGTCATAACCAACAAACTCAACCGACTGATCTGGTAGTAAATTCACCCAATCGTCTGTTTCAATAGCTGTTGCTGCGCGTGACCGGTCTTTTTGTTTTTGTAGTTCTGCATTGAACCCTTCTTCATCCAAACCGATGTTATTTTCTCTTGCAATCAGGGACGTAAGATCGACCGGGAATCCATAGGTGTCATACAGTTCGAAGACTTCTTTGCCATCAATCGTTTCCTTTCCTTCTTTTTTCGTTTGAGCAATGATGTGATCGATGCGTTTTAATCCTTGGTCCAGCGTTCTAAAGAAACTTAACTCTTCCTCACGGATGACTTTTTGAATCAATTCACGTTGCGATATAAGTTCATTGAATGGATTCCCCATGACTTCGCCCAAAACGACAGAAAGATCGGCTAAGAAAGGTTCTTTTAATCCGAGTGTCTGGTAACCGTAACGCACAGCCCGGCGCAGAATTCGTCGAATGACGTAACCTGCTCCGTTGTTTGACGGTAATTGTCCGTCTGCGATTGAAAAAGCAATAGCACGCACGTGGTCAGCAATGACGCGCAACGCGATGTCGGTTGTTTCTTCCACTCCATATGTTACAGATGAAACCTTTTCCATGTGCTGAATTAACGTCTGGAATAAATCGGTATCGTAATTGGATGTCTTTCCTTGAAGTGCCATCGCTAAACGCTCCAAGCCCATTCCAGTGTCGACATGCGTTTCTGGAAGTGGTTCCAACGATCCGTCCGCTTTGCGATTGAATTGCATGAAGACGTTGTTCCAAATTTCAATGACTTGTGGGTGATCGAAATTAACGAGTGACTTACCGTCTATCAATTCGCGTTCTTTTTTAGATCGCAAATCGACATGGATTTCTGTACAAGGACCGCATGGACCTGTGTCACCCATTTCCCAGAAGTTGTCTTTTTTAGACGCAAGAATAATTCGATCGTGAGCGATTAACCTTTTCCAGATTTCAAAGCTTTCATTATCGGTCGGAACCTTGTCTTTAGCATCTCCTTCGAATACAGTTACATACAACCTGTCCTTCGGGATTTGGTATACTTCAGTCAGTAATTCCCATGCCCATTCAATTGCCTCCGTTTTAAAATAATCACCAAACGACCAATTGCCTAACATTTCGAACATGGTGTGGTGATAAGTGTCGACTCCTACTTCTTCTAAGTCATTGTGCTTTCCTGAAACGCGCAAGCATTTTTGTGAGTTGGCTACGCGGCGGTTTTTCGGCACGGCATTTCCAAGAAAGAAATCTTTGAACTGATTCATACCGGCATTGGTGAACATGAGTGTCGGGTCATTTTTCACCACCATTGGCGCTGAAGGAATAATGTCGTGTCCTTTAGAGGCAAAAAAGTCAAAAAACTGTTTACGTATGTCGGCAATCTTCATAAAACGAGTGTTTAGAGCCTGCAAAGTTAGTATAAGTTGACGTATACACAAAAACGGCATTTAATCTTCTCTCAAATTGACTCAAAATGAGAATAAAATCTCAAAACGGGAAAAATCTACTTCATGGAATGAATTTAAAAAATGTATAACTCATTGATAAACAAGTGCATTTTTTTTTTTTTCAATTCGGCATAAATTATGATAAGGGCGGATCAACTAATTAACTTAAATTAAGATCATGAAAAAATCAACATCGATCCTTTTGGGATTATCTGCCACTCTACTTTTGGTTATGGGGTGTTCTAAAGATTCAGGAAACACAACTAACCAACAAAAAATTTCAACTTCAGGAGTTACTCCAACTGTCGTAACAGGAGCTAATAACGGTGGGAACGTTACATGTGATGAAGCGGCTTTGGCAAACACACTCGCTGGAGGTTACGCGTACTCTACAGGTAAGCAAGATTATCCATTTAATTCTTCAAGTTTTGGCAACGGTGTATCTGTAACTACAGATGGTACGTTCGTTTCTTGGTCAATTACGCCTCCAACTGGTTACTGCGTTTCAAACGTAGCTGTAATCGTTAAAGGTGGTCCAAATGCGAACGTATATTACTATAACAATGGTGAAAGTTCTGATTCAGGATTGGCTTCTCCAGTAAACGCAAGTGGAAATCCTGCTGGATTGAGCAACTTGACCATTTGTTATAACTTGGTTCAGTGTTCAGCAAACGAAGATTGTCAAGAAGAAACGGCGTTCGGTGGTGGAATAGCTGGTGCTGGAAATGCTTGGTGGTTCGCGCTTGACGCGTCTGCAAGTGGTTCTTATCCTATTTACGCCGGACAGCAAGCTGTTCCTGGTGCGTCTGTGGATTACAATGCAACAACAGATCAAATAACAATCAATCTTGGATCACAAATGCAATTGCAAAATGTAAGTGAGCCAGTGAAAGTTGAAGGATACAACATATTGCCTTCTTCACGTCCGGCAGCTGGTTTGTTCGAATTGTACAAAGGATCTAACTTGACTGTACAAGGTAATGGATCTAATTACTACGTAGTTCACCTGGATGTAGAGGTGTGTAACTAAGATTTTTCAATATACACAACGAACGAAAGGCCCTTTTTAGGGTCTTTTGTTTTTTTACCAACTCTTGTTATACATTTGTAGTTCAATAAATCATATGAAGGTTCTTTATTTTTCAATTCCACTAGTAGTGTTTTTCGTCTTTCTTCAATGGAAATCAGTTGGTTCTTCTGATGCAATAGATGTGAAGAAATCAGTAACAAAAACGGAAAACAGTAGTGAAGATTCGCTAATAACACTAGTCGCTGTGGGCGATATCATGATGGGTTCTAATTACCCTTCGGAAGCATATCTACCGCCGAAAAATGCCAATCTTTTAGATCCTGTCGCATCATTTATTCAATCTGCTGATGTGGCTTTTGGCAACCTAGAAGGCACTGTGCTAGATAAAGGAGGAGCTGTCAAAAGCTGTTCTGATCCATCAAAGTGTTACGCTTTTCGTCAACCAACGTATTTTGTTGATCAATTGAAAGCTGCCGGATTTGATTTCTTGTCCGTTGCAAATAACCACATGGGTGATTTCGGTGATGAAGGTCGCGTGAATACGCAGCGTGTATTGAAAGCAGCTGGAATTCGTTACGCCGGATTGGAGGCATGTCCATGGGATACGCTTACTGTTAAAGGAGTCAAAATTGGAATGGTGGCTGTCGCTCCGAATAACGGATGCATCAAAATCAATGAGTATGCGCGCATCAAAGAGTTGATTCGAAAACTGAATGGCATGTGTGAAATTGTCATCTTGTCTTTTCATGGAGGAGCTGAAGGTTCTAGTCGAACACACATTACGCGCAAGACTGAGATGTTCTACGGTGAAAATAGAGGAAATGTATATGAAATGGCGAGAATAGCCATCGATGCGGGTGCAGATGTGGTCTTAGGCCATGGTCCACATGTGACTCGAGCAATTGATTGTTACAAGGGTCGCTTTATTACATACTCCATGGGGAATTTCTGTACCTACCGACAATTCAATTTGAAAGGTGTTAGTGGTATGGCGCCTCTTTTTGAATTGACACTTCGCAAAGACGGGTCAATTAAAAGTGGTAAAGTCATTTCAATCAAACAACTTGGTGAAGGTGGACCAGTAATCGATAGCTTGAATGGCGCTTGGGAACAAATTATGTCACTCACAAAAGCTGATTTACCCGAACTTGCCGTTCAATTCAACGCTGATCAGACGTTTTACTTTAAGTAAGCACGTATATGTCAGTCAATCTGACAAATCGACATGATTTTTCGTGCAATTTTTCCTTGTTTCTGACAGTTTGGTTTCAATTTGTCATTGAGATTGCAGTGGCATAAATCTTGAAAAATGGCTGTTCGTTAACCAGCGATTTAAAAACAGCATATGGGAAAAATAATAGGAATAGACTTAGGAACAACGAATTCGTGTGTTTCTGTCATGGAAGGGAATGAGCCGGTGGTGATTGCCAATTCCGAGGGAAAAAGAACAACGCCATCAGTGGTGGCATTTGTAGAAGGGGGAGAGCGTAAGGTAGGAGATCCGGCGAAACGTCAGGCGATTACCAATCCAACGAAGACCATCTCTTCGATCAAGCGTTTCATGGGATCGTCTTTTGATGAGACCAAAAAAGAAGGTGAGCGCGTTCCTTACGAAGTAGTGAAAGGTGATAACAATACACCACGTGTAAAAATAGACGATCGTTTATATTCTCCGCAAGAAATTTCAGCGATGATTCTTCAGAAAATGAAGAAAACAGCGGAGGATTATTTAGGTCAAGAGGTTACTGAGGCAGTTGTAACGGTTCCAGCATATTTTAACGACGCTCAACGTCAAGCAACTAAAGAAGCAGGAGAGATTGCTGGATTAACCATCAAGCGTATCATTAACGAGCCAACAGCTGCAGCACTTGCTTACGGATTAGACAAAAAAGGATTGGATCAAAAAATTGTCGTTTTCGATTTCGGTGGAGGAACACATGACGTTTCTGTCCTTGAATTAGGCGATGGCGTTTTTGAAGTATTGGCAACTGATGGTGATACACACCTTGGAGGAGATGACGTGGATGAAGCCATCATTCAGTGGTTAGCTGATGAGTTTAAAGCAGATGAAGGACTAGACCTTCGTAAAGATCCAATGGCGTTACAGCGATTAAAAGAAGCTGCTGAAAAGGCGAAAATTGAATTGTCATCTACGACAACATCTGAAATTAATTTGCCATACATCATGCCGGTAAACGGTATTCCAAAGCACTTGGTTCGCACGTTACAGCGTTCGAAATTTGAGCAATTAATTTCGAGCATAGTAGAGCGTACAATTGCACCTTGTCGTTCGGCATTGCAAAATGCAGGATTGTCTACAAGTGATATCGATGAAGTCATTCTAGTTGGAGGATCTACGCGTATTCCGATCATTCAGGATGCCGTTCAGCGTTTCTTTGGTAAAGCTCCGTCTAAAGGAGTGAATCCAGACGAGGTTGTAGCAGTTGGTGCAGCTATTCAAGGTGGTGTGTTAACTGGAGAGGTGAAAGATGTATTGCTTCTTGATGTCATTCCACTTTCATTAGGTATTGAAACAATGGGTGGTGTCTTTACGAAACTGATTGATGCAAATAC
>CANHQC010000076.1 GCA_947462695.1 Flavobacteriales bacterium
ATTTTCAACATTCAATCCATAAAAACGAAAACGCTGAGACCCTTGTTTCTTCAATACTTCCAATCGAACAGAATGAATACTGTCCTTAAAAGAAAATGAAGCTCCGTGAGGAAATAAGCGAAAATCTTCTATTTGTTGTTCATTGATAATTAACCGAAAATCATGTGAGACACTGTCATTTTCAAAAAATAAAAAACAGGCATAATCTTCTTTTACGATCGTATTTTTAAGTTTGAAATTGAGCGTAGCAACTGTGTCCGTTGTTTCTACAACCATTCCACAAATACCGAGTGGCAAATCTGCTTTTTTACCTTGAAAACTTTTATTGTATCGCCATTTTCCTGTGAATGTAGAACTGTAATTGATGGAAGAATACGTATTTGCAGCTCCATAGTTAAACATCAATCCGCGACCACCGTAACCGAAACGTTTATGAAATTTTGTTCGGGCAACGGTAGTTGGATTTTCCGCTTGAATGTGGCTCCCCCCGTAATGTAAGATGACAACTTTATCCTCCTTTACCCGATCAAAATGCGATTTAAGTGCAATTAATGACTTCGAACTATAACCTTGAATGTATGCGAAAGAGGAATCAAGTTTCAACGATAGAGGAACTGTACTCTCTTGGGCGATTATATTCCAACAGCCGAACAGACACAGCAACAAAATCGAAGTAAACTTTCTCATTTTAATTGAGTGTATCTGCCGGTTCTTGAATTGTAATTATGGAATCATTTGTAGTTGGTGATGCTGGTTTAGGGATGTATACGCCATGTTGTTTTGCCAAATTGCGCATCATATTAATTGTACCGTTACTCATTGCGGCATACATTCCGACAGCAAAAATCATATCGTTAATATTATTTGCTCTTATCAATTCAATTAAATTTTGTTTGGAATACCGAAAATCTACCACCCAAATTTCTTGGTAATGACTAACAAGGAATACAGAAAAAGCATTACCCATAGAGTTTTTAATGACTACTGCCTTTTTACCGTTTTTCACTCCGGTTTTTATTCGGATTAATGGCGCATCTCCGCCTAGGAAAGTAGAATAGGTATTCCCACCAGAACAACCGTGATGAAAGACTTTTGTGTTCGTATATTTATTGAACCCATACTCTCCGTAGCGAACTGCCGAAGTCTCAACCTTTGGGACCCAATATTCCATGGTATCCGGATTTGCTTTAACGGATGGATCGCGGGTATGCTGGTACATGGTACCGACGAAATTGTATTTTACCTTTTTATCCATTTTATCTAATGGTACAGGTGCGAATCCGGCAGTTTTACAAAAAGCAACGTAGGCATAATAGGCACCGATTGGCTTCCAGTGATGATCTGTTCCGAAGTACAGTTTTTTATCCACGTGTTTATTCAATTCAGTAAAGACATCACAGAAAAGCGCGCCATTGGACAATGAACTACCAATAGCAGCCAATGTTCGTTGATTTTGCTCATTGTACTTCCTATATTTCTCAACCGGGATAAACGCAGATGAAAGCGGCGCAACTGCAGAAAATACGCGTGTCTCACCTTTCAATTCTTCAGCGTATTCGCTCACCATTTTGCTGAAGGATTTCGACATTTTTGGACTACCGCCGCCCATCGGATAAACACAGCCGTCGATAATGAGCATTGAACCCGAATATTCTTCTTCGAAATCATCCAAAAACTTCATTGCTGCTGCCTCCTCTTCCGTGGATGCTTTCGCAATTTTTTTCGCTCGTTTTGGAATGACAACCACTTTTTCAGCATTTTCTAGCATAAATCCCTTAGATGCATGAAAAACACTGGCACCTTGAATAAAGCTATTACGAAAAGGAAAATGGTCGTCGATATAATCATCGACTCCTTTGGCCCATTTACCAGATAAATATGTCGTATAATTGAATTCAGGTATTGTTGCCAGTTTACGCTTTTCGTCTACCGAAAACACTTCTTTTTTTGCGATCAATAACACCAAAGGCATTCCAAAAATGACCAACAGAAAAAATGCGCTATTTAGATTCCTAGACATTAAAAACGGGTATATAAAAACGGATTAAATGTGGAATTTACCAACAAAAGCGTGGATAAAAGAATGAGCGCTAAATTCACTGCAGGTTGAACATACGCATAACGCGCTGTCCACTTCAACCGTGTAGATGACTCAGCTGTATAAATTTCATCCCAAGGAATGCAGAGAATTAACACTAAAATCAACCAATACACATGACTTGTTAAATCAGTGAGAAAGCCCGGATTAATCGGATTGTCTGAAACGAACAAATTACCGATAAAATAAGTCATTTGGTCAAAATCTACGAAATAGAAAATAGCCCTACTAAAAACGATCAATACCAATGTATAGGAATGTTTGAGGAATCTTGGTGTTCGATCGAGCACTTTTTTCGAATACTTCTCAATAACCATAAGTACCCCAAAATAAGTGCCCCATAAAGCGAAATTCCAACTGGCACCGTGCCATAGACCAGTTAAAAACCAAACGATTAAGATGTTTCTATTTTGAAATTTCCTATTCCCACCAAGAGGAATGTACACGTAATCGCGGAAAAAACGACCTAATGAGATGTGCCATCTTCGGTAAAAATCAGCAACCGAAATGGCTGCGTATGGATTTTTAAAGTTTTCATCAAAATCAAATCCAAAGAGTTTGGCCAAACCAATTGCCATATCTGAGTAACCGCTAAAATCGAAGTACAATTGAATCGAGAACATGGCGATCCCGAACCAACCTTCATACGAAGAAAGGTTGTATAACTCTGTTACCATGTATTTATCGACTAATGCGCCGGCTACATTGGCAATTACGACTTTCTTGAATAGACCAATTGAAAAGCGCGTAACTCCTTGACTGATGCGGTTCCAATCGATTGTTCGTCGATTAACTTGCTCTGACAGCTGACTGTAGCGCACGATTGGTCCAGCAACAAGGTGCTGAAACAAACTAATAAACATCAAGAAATTGATGGGATTTCGCTGTGCTTTTACATCGCCACGGTAGACATCGACAACGTAGGAAATCACCATGAACGTGTAGAATGAAATTCCGACAGGAAGGGTGTTTGTTGGACGATCGAAAGGTAGAGGTCCGATCATACTAATATTGTCGTAAATAAATCCACCGTATTTATATGCAACGAGTAAGGATAAATTGACAATGACACTTAAGGTGACACCTAATTTCGCTTTGGCACTTCCTCTATTATTCTCAATGAAGATTCCCATTCCATAATCGAACATGGCGGTAAAAATCATGAGGTAAATCCACATTGGTTCGGCCCATGCATAAAAGATGAGCGAGAAAATGGTCAACGCAATGTTGCGGTAAAGATTATTGCGTGAAGCGTAATGAAAAATCAGGCTTAATGGTAGGAAGAAATACAGAAAAGTAAGACTTGAAAAAACCATATTCGACCTTTGCGTTTGTTATTAGATTGCGAATATAGAGAGATTCTTATTTCTGAAGAGAAACAGATGTATAAAGTATGAACAATTAATCGTTTGAATTGTCAATAAACCCTCACTTTTTTAGCGTGACTTTGATTATTTTACTGAATCTGTTGTGATTTTTGCGGAGAGCAAGCACAGCGGAATACTCGGCCCAGGATGGACGCTTCCCCCACAGAAATATAAATTTTTAATGCGTTTGGAAAAATTCGGATGACGCAAAAAGGCAGCGAATTTGTTATTTGAGCTGTTGCCGTAAATTGCACCAAACGCAGATGAGGTTCGTTTTTCAATCACACGCGGATCGAAGACCAATTCGCACTCAATAAGCGGGCGAATATCTGTCTTTAGCATGCGATTGACTTTATTGATTACCGCTTCTCGAGCCTCATCAATAAACGCATCCCAATCTTGTCCTTGATTATTTGGTACATTGATGAATGCAAACCAATTCTCGCACCCTTCTGGCGCATCAGATGCCGAATGTTTACTTGTTATGTTTACATATATCGTTGGATCGTGATAAATCGCTTTTTTCGAGAAGATGGTATTGAATTCTGCTTCATAATCTTTTGCAAATAGGATATTGTGCAACTTAAGCTCTTTAAACGAATGCTTAATCCCCCAGTAAAAAATAATACCAGAACTAGATTTCGGCTGATCCAATGTTCGCTTTGGTTTCTTTTGTTCAGGCATTAATTTAGTGTAGGTTGTGTACACATCTGAATTCGAAATCACCACATCTGCAAACGCATTTTCGGAGGCCAAGCGAATACCTTTTGCCGTATTATTTTCAATAAGAATTCCCTCCACTCTTGACGAATAATGAAAGATGACACCAATATCTTTTGCCAATTTCTCCAGCGCAAGTGTAATGTTGTGCATTCCTCCTTTGGGAAAAAAAGCACCTCGTTGAATTTCAACATGTGAAATCACATTGAGGGTAGCGGGGGCCAGATAAGGGCTTGACCCATTGTATGTGGCATATCGATTAAAGAGTTGGACGAGGCGGGGATCTTTTAACGCTTTTTCATTTGCACCGTTCATGGTATCGAACGCACCTATTTTTCCGAAGTTCAGAATCCCTTTTGCTACAGCTTTCGTAAAAAAGTTCTTGGCTTTGTGCAGTGAATTGTGAAGAAATACCTCATCTGTCAGGTTGTACATTTCCTCTGTTTTCTTCAAGTACTTATAGATGTTCTCTCTCGAATCATTCGTTTTATCAGCCATTTCATCAGCAAACCGCTCATTGCTGTGGTAACCATCAAGCACGGTTCCGTCTTCATAGAAGTACCGGTAAACTGGGTCAAGTTGTTCGTATTCAAAATAGTCTCTTGGATTTTTTCCAGACAAGTGAAATAGTTCATCCGCAAAATGAGGCATTGTAAAGACCGAAGGTCCCATGTCAAAGCGGTAATTTCCATTGCGTTCACTGGATAACTTACCTCCAGGAAAAGAATTGGCTTCGTACACCGCTACCTCATAACCTTTGTTTCGCATTCGTATGGCTGAAGCTAAACCTGAAACACCAGCTCCAACAACAATACATTTTTTGGATACATTTTTCATAGACTCTATTTTCCTGGCGGATAAATTAGTAACTAATCGAGGACAAATTTGTTCAAAACAACTGAGAAATGCGATCAAAAGACAAACGATTTGATGATCAAGCGGGTATTTTAAAGCGAATCTAAATAAGGTGAAAAATGATACTTTTGACTTATGAATTGGGCTACACGCAAATACTATTATCCGCCAATCATCCTTGTCAACATACATTTAGCTGGACTTATCGGACTGTTTAGCTCATGGAAAACGTTCTTTCTATGGCTAACCCCAATGAGTATTGTGTTGAGCTGTTTTCTTGTTTTCACTTCTCATAAGTCGTTTACACCACGATTTTTCATTCTTTCAATCGCTCTGTTTCTTTTGGGTTTTTTCGCAGAAGTAGCTGGTGTTATGACAGGAACTAT
Organism: Flavobacteriales bacterium; assembly: GCA_947462695.1. Classification (GTDB taxonomy): domain Bacteria; phylum Bacteroidota; class Bacteroidia; order Flavobacteriales_D; family Crocinitomicaceae; genus M0103. Next base: position 5,427 of record CANHQC010000076.1, read on the forward strand.
TTTCGGAAGTTATCATTATGGCGAAACACTTGGATTTAGTGTCGTGGATGTACCATTAGTTATGGGTTTGAACTGGCTTATTTTAATTTACTGCACCGGGAGTATGCTCAATCACTTCAAATTGAATACAATCGTAAAAAGTATTAGTGGAGCCACCATTCTTGTTCTGTTGGATTTGTTGATTGAACAAGTTGCCATTCGCAACGATTTTTGGCACTGGAAAAACCGTGAAATTCCGCTTCAAAATTTTATCGCTTGGTGGATAATTAGCTTTGTGTTTCTCTTTGGATTCTTTTTAGTTTTAAAGAACAACACCAATCGCTTATCGTTACTTTACTTGATCATTCAATTCGGATTTTTTGGCTCTTTAGTGATTTTTCACTTCTTAAAATAAAGCCGCATTAGTACCGAATCAACTTACCCGAAGAGGTCATTGGTAAGTCATCCACAAAAATAATTCGTTGAGGTACTTTGTATGTAGACAAGCGTTTTCGGCAATAGCTAATTAATTCTTCCACATCAATTTCACTTGATTCTTCCGCAATGATTTCGGCTTGCAGTATTTGCCCCATTAAAGGATGTGGCACAGCAAGAATTCGAGCTGTTTTAACTCCTTGAAACGTTTCTAACACACCTTCTACTTCCTCAGGAAATACTTTATTCCCTGCAATATTCATGACCGATTTTTCACGACCATGTATGGTGATAAGGCCTTCTTCATTTCTGATCGCAAAATCGGCTGTCAGAAAGAATCCGTCTACCGTGACATCGGATTTTTTTAATGGGGGATCGAGATAGGCATCGAACATTCCCGGACCTTTAATTCCTAACTTTCCTGGCGTACCGATAGGAACAGGTACCAGATTTTCATCAAACAACCTCACTTCAAAATCAGGCAGCACATGTCCAACCGCCTCAGGGTGATCTGAATTGTTAAAGGTATTAATCATGGGTAAACCAATTTCAATAATACCATAAGCCTGACTAACAGGCAGTTGATAACGCGCTTCAAATTGTTTGCAAATATCCGCTGAAATCCCTGCCGAGGTGGAAATGGCACGTTTCAATGTTGGCATACCGAGGTTACTTTCTGAGTTCGCTAACAATCGAATCTGCATTGGAGAAGCATAAAGCAACGTAGCGCCAGAATGATTGGCGAGGTTGATGACGTTTAGTGGTAAAAAATCTTGAGCGATTGCAATTGCTGCGCCATACCGAACATACAATAAAATAGATACAACAAAGTGATATGCCATAGGTAAAACCCACAAAACCGTGTCGTTTTCACCCAGTTGAAGTACGTTGTTTGCGGCCTCAGTTCGCTCAAGAGCAGATTGATGTGAAATAATGACACCTTTTGCTTTACCTGTTGTACCTGAGGTAAAACGCATGAATGCTGGATCGGCAACATGCGGAGCAAAAATAGGGGAATCAAATCGCTCATTGAACCAAGTCAATCGAAAAACACCGTTGGTCAATTGAATGTTAGATGCGTCTATTGGCTGAAAATCTTTTGACGATGTGTCATCAATAAGGGCGGACAATTGCGCACCTTCAATCGCTTCGGAAATTTCATGTGATTTGAGTTGATGCGACATCGGCATGGCGACGGCACCTGTACCAATTACGGCAAAAATACCGGCGATAAAATTCCTGCCATTCTTCGCCATGACACCTACCGCCATTCCTTCTTTTATTCCGTCAGCTAACAGTTGAACGCGCAATTTTTCTGCTTCAGCGTACAATTCAGCGAACGTTTGTTTTCCCAGATCATCATAAACGGCGGTTTTATTCGGCCATTGATTAGCTGCCTCAATTAGGACATTGAATACTGGATTAACGGTCATCGGGCAAAATTACGATAAAATCTGTTTAAATTGAATGAGTTCAACTGCCGTAACTTGACTCAACCCATTTGTCAGACACGAAGCAAGAATTCCTGCAGCATACCCCGTTTGTAAACAAATACCCATAACCCTCGCACTTGCAATTGCCGTTTCATCAGCAGAGATCATGCGACCGGCAAAAAAGAGATTTTTAACCGTTGGAGAAAGAAGACAGCCAACAGGAATATCGTAATAGGTTTCATCTTGTAGATAAACGAGTTCAACCTTCTTTTCAATTGACCATTTTTCGATCGGCCATGCACCTCGAGCGATTGTATCGGACCATTTTCGTGCATTAAGAACATTTGCTGCTATTAAGACTGCCCTTCCTTTTGGACGAGGACCAGTTCGAATCCCTACTTCTTCAGCTATTGAAACCAGTTTGATGGTTGAAAATCCGGCTTGATCTTTTAGGTAGTTGACAAGACAGTGGATCATTTCGATTGAACGCGTGTTCAAGGCATCCATGTTTTCTTTTTCGTGAGTTACGCGAATTGGGATAGTAAACTTGACACTTGCCATTCCAGACTTCAATGAGCCCTGTACGATGAAGACTTGGGAAAAATAGTCTGGTAATACCCCCGTTTTGATTCCACGCACAATTGCCCGCCAAAACGCTAATGATAACACTTTTTCGGAATCTACAGACAGTCCTTCAATGGTAAACACGCGAGAAGCTGCTTGGTAATCATTGGAAGCAATTCGTTCCAAATCCAAGAGTTCACTCACACATGCATTACCACTGCAATCTACAAAAGCATTTGCCTTTACCTCTATCCGCTCATTTTCCTTAAGAACAACAATTGATGTCAATGTATCGCTATTTGAATAAACGGAAATAAGTTCAGAATTGTACCAGACATCTATTTGATGTTGCGCAAATTCGTCATCTACCAATTCGCGAAATCGCTTTATGTCATAGTGTATGTAGTGTAATCCTTCGTCAGAAGAAAAAAGGTTCGAAGCATTCGCGTCCAGGAATTTCTCTGCAAATTTTCTTGCAAAACCAGCGGCTAACCAGGTTGGGGATGGGTGTTTCCCTTGATGAAAAAGACCGCAAATTGTTCCAACTTCGGCTGCCGTAGCTTTTCCTCCTCCGTAGGATTGCTTTTCAACAA